>NZ_LSIS01000128.1:0-9211 GCF_001556365.1 Blastomonas sp. CCH1-A6
GTCGGGGCCGGGTGAGGCAGCCGCAGGCTCCGGCGCGCCGTGGCCCATGGCAGAATGATCCATGGTGCTGTGGTCCACCGCCCGCTGATCCGACGCCCCGTGATCCATCTCGCCATGGTCCATCGTGCCATGGTCCATGCCCTGATGCGGGTCGGCGGGCTCGGCTTTTTCCTGCGCTTGAGGATCCTGGTGACCGGCATGCGGGCCTGCAGCCTGATGGTCGCCATGCCCCTGATGCGGCTGCGCCAGCGCCGGACTGGCGAGCGCCGGGCTGGCGAGCGAGATCAGCGCGGCGGCGACGAGTGCCTCGCGCCTCACGCCGCGCGCTCCGGCCCGGCGACGGTCACGGTCTGCATCATGCCACCGTGCATGTGATAGAGCAGGTGACAGTGGAAGGCCCAGTCGCCCGGCTCGTTGGCGGTGAGGTCGAACTGCGCGCTCGCGCCCGGCTGAACGATCATCGTGTTCTTGCGCGGCTGCAGCGCTGCCGACTGGCCGTTGACCATCTCGAAGAAGAGCCCATGCAGATGGATGGGGTGCGCCATCATCGTGTTGTTGACCAGCTTCACCCGCACGCGCTCGTTCCAGGCGAAGCGGATCGGCACGTCGCTCACCGCTGAGTACATGCGCCCGTCGAACGACCACATATAGCGTTCCATGTTGCCGGTAAGGTGCAGTTCGAGCAGCCGGGTCGGCTCGCGCGCTTCGGGATTGGGTTCGGCCGCCGCGAGCATGCGATAGTTGAGCACGCGGTGCGGCACATCGCGCAGGCCAAGGCCCGGATCGCCCATCTTGTCGACCGGCGCCATCGAGACCATGTCGATGCCGGGGCCGACCTTGACGTCGGGCGGCAGCAGCGTGGTGTCGCGCATCTTCATGCCCTGCATGCTCATGCTGCCCGAGCCATGGTCCATCGAACCGTGATCCATGGAACCGTGATCCATTCCGTTGCCATGGTTCATGCCCATGTCGCCCATGGTCAGCAGCGGCGGATCGCGCAGTGCGGGCACCTCGGCACGCAGCCCCGGCGCGCTCGCTAGCGTCGCGAGCGCCATGCCCGACCGGTCCATCGATTCGGCCACGATGCTGTAGGCAGGCGCGGAACCCGGCTCGAGGATCACGTCATAGGTCTCGGCCGTGCCGATCTGCAGTTCGTCGACCTCGACCGGGCGCACGCGCTGGCCGTCGGTCGCGATCACGGTCATCGGCAGGCCGGGGATGCGGATGTTGAAGAAGGTCATCGCCGCGCCGTTGATGATGCGCAGGCGGATGCGTTCACCGGCCTTGAACAGATATTCCATGCCCTCTTTCGGGCCGCGCCCATTGGCGAGGAAGGTATAAGTCTTGCCGCCGATATCGGCGATGTCGGTGGGCATCATCCGCATCTGGGCCCACATCCGGCGCTCTTCGCCCGACATCGGATAATCGTCGGTCCATGTATTCTGTTGCCGGTTGAAAAAGCCCTCGCCGGTGCGCAGCCGCTTCATGATGAAATGCGGGTCGAGCGTGGTGAAATCGCTGACCAGCAGGATATAGTCGCGATCCACCGCGATCGTTTCGCCGCCCTTCGGCTCGATGATCAGCGGGCCGTAATGGCCCGATTGTTCCTGCAGCCCCGAATGGCTGTGATACCAGTAGGTGCCCGACTGGCGCACGGGGAATTCGTAGGTGAAGGTCTCGCCCGGCCTGATCCCCGGAAAGCTGATGCCCGGCACGCCGTCATACTGGAACGGCACCAGCAGCCCATGCCAGTGCACCGAGCTGTCGACATCGAGCGTATTGGTGACATTGAGGCGAACAGTATCGCCTTCGGTCAGGCGGATCAGCGGTCCCGGCACGCTGCCGTTGACCGCGATACCCGGGCCGCGCCGCCCCTGGACGATGCGATGGCCGCTGCCGATCGAGAGATTGACCTCAGGCCCGCGCACCTCGTCGAAGCCGGCAGGAATGCGCGGGCCGCCGCGCCCATGGCTTCCGCCGTGCATGCTGTGGCCCTGCGCCCAGGCGGGCATGGCGGCCAGGCCGAGGCCGCCGCCGATGCCGGTCAGGATGGATCGTCTGGAAAAATCTCTGCGCATGGTTCTTGCTTATCCTCTGCGGCGCACATACTATACCCCCCTATGGTATGCAACGCCATTTTGGAGGGACCAGCATGGCCAAGGACAGAACCGCAATCCTCAACCGCTTGAAACGCATCGAAGGTCAGGTGCGCGGCATCGCGCAGATGGTCGAGCAGGACCGGTATTGCATCGACATTCTCAACCAGATGCAGGCGGTGAAGGCGGCGCTCTCCAAGGCCGAGAGCGAGATCCTCAAGGATCACGCCGCGTGCTGCGTGTCGGAAGCGATCGCATCGGGCGATGCGGCCGAGCAGCGGATCAAGTTCAACGAGCTGATCGAGCTGTTCGAGAAGGTCAAGAAATGACCGCGCGCAAGACCGCCGTGCTCCATCGCATGGTGATGGATAAGCATGTCTGCCCCTATGGCCTCAAGAGCAAGTATCTGCTCGAGAGCCAGGGCTACGCGGTCGAGGATCACTGGCTGACGACGCGCGAGGAGACCGATGCGTTCAAGGCGAAGCATGGGGTCAAGACCACGCCGCAGACCTTTATCGACGGGTCAAGGATCGGGGGGAATGACGATCTGCGCCGATATTTCGGCAAGAAGGTGAAGGACGCGGATGCGGTTTCCTATGTGCCTGTGATCGCGCTGTTCGCGATGGCCGCGCTGATGGCGGGCGCGATCAGCTGGCTGACCATGGGCAGCTTGCTGTCGGTGATGACGATCGAGACGTTTATCGCAGTGGCGATGTGCCTGCTTGCGGTGCCCAAGCTGCAGGATGTCGATGCGTTCGCGACGATGTTCCTGAGCTATGACCTGCTGGCCTGGCGCTGGCTGCCTTATGCCTATATCTACCCGTTTGCCGAAGGGCTCGCCGGGGTGCTGATGCTCGCGCGGGCGCTCGACTGGGTGTCGATCCCGGTCGCGCTGTTCATCGGTTCGGTGGGCGCGGTGTCGGTCTTCTACGCGGTCTATGTGCAGAAGCGCGACATCAAGTGCGCCTGTGTCGGCGGCAGCTCGCGCGTGCCGCTGGGCTTCGTCTCGCTCACTGAGAACGTCATGATGGTCGCCATGGCGCTATGGATGGCCAGCGGCGCCGCCATGTGATCCGGCGTCAGGCCTCCGGCGCGTGGCCGCTGCTGACGGGGCGGTAGGCGCTGGCGATCCATTCGAGCCGGCAATTGGCGAGCGACTGCGACAGGTCCTCCGATTCCAGGATCTCGGCGATCGCGACCTGACGCTGCGCCAGCAGGTCGATGTCCTGCAGCAGCGTCAGGTTGCGGATAGCCGTCTCCTCGTCCTGGCAGAGCGACGAGCCGACCTGTTCGGTCAGATGCCCGGTAGAGCGCAGCAGATCGGCAATGACGCGCAGGGCCGTGCGGTCATGCAGCATTCTGCGTCGCCTCGTCGGGCGGGCACAGACGTGCACCGAATTCCGCCGGGGGCACGAAGTTCATGATGCCCTTGGCGATGGCGGCGCCGATCATTTCGGGGATCAGCGCGGTGTCGGGCGACTGCAACAGGCAGGTGCCTTCCGCGGCACGCAGCGCGCCCATGCCCGCGGCGCCATCTTCGCCACCGCCCGAGAGCAGCAGGCCGACACCCTTGGCACCGACGGTCTTGGCGAGCGATGCCATCAGCAGGTCGGCTGACGGACGCGCACCGTTGACGGGATCGCGTTCGACCAGGCGGATGCGGCCATTGGGCCAGCTGTCGATCACCACATGATAGCGCGGATCGACCGCGACATGGATGATGCCCGGTTCAAGCAGTGCGCCGTCTTCGGCGATCTTGATCTGCGCGCGGCAGTCCTTGTTGAGATTGGCCGTCAGCGAGGCCGAGAGCGCCTCGTCGATCGCCAGCGACACGATGGTCGGTGGGCAGTTGGTCGGCAGGCTGGTGACCGCCACGGTGGCCGGGTCGATCGAGCCCATGCCGCCCGCGATCGCGATGACCTGGCCGTTCCAGCGATAGTTGAACGAGGCGCTGAGATCGACCGCGTCCTTGGCCTTGGCGCGCGCTTCCAGATTGGTGCGCGCAGCGGTCAGCACAGTCTTGCACAGCTTGCCCGAGATCTTGGCGAATTCTTCCGCCGTCGCCTTTTGCGGCTTGGGGAAGCAGTCGACCGCGCCCAGCTCGATCGCGCGGAGCGAGATGTCCGCGCCCTTCTGGGTCAGCGTGGAGAGCATGACCACCGGAATGGGGCGCTCGGCCATCAGCTCGGCGAGGAAGTCGATGCCGTTCATGCCGGGCATTTCGACGTCGAGCGTCAGCACGTTGGGGCGAAGTTCGGCGATCAGCTCGCGCGCCTCGATGACGTCGCGGGCAGCGCCCAGCACCTCAATATTCTTGTCCTTTTCCAGCGCGCTGGTGAACAGCGCACGCATGGTGATGGAATCATCGACAATCAGGACACGGGCGGCGGCAGTCATTGGTTTGACCCTTCAGTTACGGGAAATCAGGCTGCGATCAGGCAGCGTCGGCATATTCGATTTCATGGGTGAGGGCGACGAGGTCGAGCACCATCACCATGCGGTCGTCGAGCGAGGCAAGCCCTTCGAGGAAGGGCAGCACCGAATCGCCCGTGGTCGGCGGCGGCTGCAGCGCGCTCTGGTCGAAGGTCACGATATCGCGCACCGCATCGACGATCATGCCCTTGAGCTGCCCGTTGACCTCGGTGACGATGATGACGTGCCGCTCGCCGGGCTTGGACTTGTTCCAGCCCAGGCGCGCCGCCAGATCAATCACCGGCAGCACGATGCCGCGCAGGTTGACGACGCCGGCAACGTAATCGGGCACGCGCGGCAGGCGGGTGGTGGGCGACCAGGCGCGGATTTCGCGGATGCCCATGATGTCGATTCCGAAGGTCTGGCCTTCGACTTCAAACGTGATCAGCTGACGGTTCATTTCTCTTCCCCCAACAACAGGCTAGCAGGATCAGTGCGTGACGCGGCGGACGGCAGCCGCGAGCTTCACAGCGTCGAACGGCTTCACGATCCATCCCGTCGCACCGGCCCGGCGCGCCTGTGCCTTCTTTTCCTCGGACGCCTCGGTCGTCAGCACCAGGATCGGGCGATTCTCGTGAATCGCGCCCTTGCGCAGGTGCTCGATCAGGCCGAAGCCGTCCATGCGTGGCATGTTGATGTCTGTAATAACGACATCGCACTCGTTCTCCTTAAGCCAATCGAGCGCGGAAACGCCGTCATCGGCCTGGTCGACATGGAATCCCTCCGCCGTCAGCGCATGCTTGAGCAGCGCGCGCATGCTGGGACTGTCGTCCACCGTCAGAATGCGGGTCTTTTCTTGAGCACAGGTCATCTTCGGGGTCCTTCTCTCAGAACAGCTCAATATCGCCGTGATCTTCACGAGGCTTGGGTGTGGGCAGGTCTTTCGGAGCCTGCGAGTTGTCGACGATGCGGCAACGCGCCTGGCCATGATAAGGGCGGAAATCGACGCGGCGGGCGGACGGGCCGCCGACCGACTGGCTGACCAACGGAATCCCCTCCGCCTTGAGGAACGAGGTCGCGAATTCGGCATTGGCCGTGCCGATCCAGCTCATGCCGCTGGACATGTTGGCGCCGCCATAGAGATGCGCGCGCAGCATGCGGCGGTCCGCGCCATAAGCCAGCATCTCGTTGATCAGCACTTCCATCAGGTACACGCCATAATGTTCGTCGAGCCCGGAATCGTTGCTCGGGCTGGCGAGCAGGAAATGGTTCATGCCGCCGATATTGTTCGAGGCGTCGTACAGGCAGCACGCGATGCAGCTGCCCAGCACGGTGGTCAGCTCGAGCCTGGGATCGCCGCTCACCCGCGCCTGGCCCTGCATGACCATCAGGCGCACCCGCTTGTGCTTGGAAAAGTCGATGGTTTCCATCAGCATAGCGCGACCCCTCCGAAGGCGACCTGCGCGATGCGATGGATCGGCGCGACCACACTGGCGGCGCCCAGCGCGATCGCCGCGCCTGGCATGCCGAACACGACCGAGGTCGCCTCGTCCTGCGCAATGGTCATTGCGCCGCTTTCGGCCATGGCGAGCAGCCCGTGCGCGCCGTCATTGCCCATGCCGGTGAGCTGGATGCCGATGGCGTCGGCGCCCAGATTTTCCGCGACCGAATGGAACAGCACATCGACGCTGGGGCGATGGCCGCTGACCTTCGGGCCGGGCCGCGCGCGGACATACATGCCCGAATTGCTGCTGCCGCGCACTTCCAGATGCCGTTCGGTGCCGGGCGCGATATAGACATGGCCTGCACGCACCGGCAGGTCGGGCTCGGCGATCATCACCTTGGGCGCGCAGACCGAATCGAGACGGCGCGCGACGGCTTCGGCAAAGGCGCCGTTGATATGCTGCACCACCATGGTGGGCGGGCAATCGGCGGGGAACTGGCTCAGCAGCACGTGCAGCGCTTCCACACCGCCGGTCGATGCGCCGATCGCGATCAGCCGGGTCTGCGCCGATCCCAGCGTCTGGCGCGGGGCCGGGGCAGGGCGGGCACGGTCATGCGCCTGCACCTTGGCCTGGGCAGCGTTGCGGATCATCTCGGCAAGGCGACCCTGATCGGACACAAGGATATTGCCGGCAGCGCCGCTGGGCTTGGCATAGCATTCGACCGCGCCGATCTCGAGCGCGCGCACCGTCATCGCCGAGCCGCTTTCCGCCAGGCCCGACACGATAACGACCGGCGTCGGGCGCAGCGTCATCAGCTTTTCGAGGAATTCCAGGCCGCTCATCCCCGGCATCTCGATGTCGAGCGTGACGACATCGGGGTTGAGCGCCTTGATCATGCTGCGCGCCTCGCGCGCGTCGACCGCCGTACCCACGACCTGGATGTCCGCAGCCGGGCGCAGGGCCTCGACCAGCAGCGCACGCATGGTGGGAGAATCATCGACGATCAGGACACGAATGCTCATGCGCCCTCCTTAAGGTAAATAGTCTTACCGATTTGCGTAAGACGGGCAGCGGCAGGGCCAATAACGCGCTCGCTATGGCCGATGTACAGATGCCCGCCGGGCAGCAGCTGATCTGCAAACCGGGCCACCAGCCGTTCCTTGGTCGGCTGGTCGAAATAGATCATGACGTTGCGGCAGAAGATCACGTCGAACTGACGCTTCATCGGCCAGTCATGCAACAGGTTGAGCCGGTTGAAGCTCACCAGGTTGCGCACCTGGGGGTTGATCGTGGTGGTGGCGCCGCTCGACTGGGTCCACAACCGGCGCAGTTCGGCGGGCATCGCAGAGATATTCTCGGTCGAATAGCTCGCTGCACGCGCGGTATTGAGCACATTGTCGTCCAGATCGGTCGCCAGGATGCGCAGATCGGTGCCCGCCAGCGTCGCCGCCATGCGCGGGTCCTCGCCCAGGATCGTGGTGACGATCGACCAGGTTTCCTCGCCGCTCGAGCAGCCCGCCGACCAGATGCGCACCGGCTGGCCCTTGCGCGCCTTGGCGATCAGCACCGGGGCCACTTCCTCGCCCAGATGCTCGAAATGATGGTCTTCGCGGAAGAAATAGGTGTGGTTGGTGGTCAGCGCGCAGATCACCCGGCGCAGCTCTTCCTCATTGCCCTTCAGCGAGGCGAGATAATCGGAAAAGGTGGTGAAGCGCGATTCGCGCACCAGCGGGGCCAGGCGCGAATAGACCAGCATCGACTTGGCCGGGACCAGCACGATACCCGCAGTTTCATGCGCCAGCCGCTGAACGGTGGCGAAATCCTCCGGCGAGTAGACGGCCCGGCTGATCCCCGGCAGCGTCTCGAAAGAGAGGGTCTGCGCGTTCACGCAACCTCCCGATAGCTCTGCGTGCCCGCTTCGGCAGCGACCAGGCCATCGACATCGACGATCAGTGCCACGCGGCCGTCACCCAGAATGGTCGCGCCTGCGACGCATTCGACCGAGCGATAGTTTGCGTTGAGGCTCTTGATGACGATCTGGCGCTGGTCGACGATCGAATCCACCAGCAGCGCAGCCTGGCCGGCCAGCTCGGTATCGACGATGATCAGCACGGCCTCGGTCGGATCGTTGATCTCGCCATCGAGGTCGAGTGCACGCGCGATATTGACCACCGGGATGAACCGGTCGCGCGCCTTGAGCATCAGGCGGCCGTTGCCAAGGCGGTGGATCTCGCCTTCGCCCGGACGCAGGTTTTCGACGATGTGCGACAGCGGCAGCACCAGCGTCTGCGAACCCACCGTGACGGTCATGCCGTCGGCGATGGCGAGCGTCAGCGGCAGCGTCAGGATGAAGCTGGTGCCCGCGCCGGGCTCGGTTTTCACCGTGATGCGACCGCCCAGATCCTTCACGTTCTGACGGACAACGTCCATGCCGACGCCGCGTCCCGAGATGCTCGAGACCGTTTCGGCGGTGGAGAAGCCGGGTGCGAAGATCAGGTTGTTGATCTCGTCTGCCGACAGGTTGGCGTCGGGGGCGACAAGGCCCTTTTCGACGGCCTTCTTGAGCACCTTGGCCTGATCGATCCCGCGACCGTCATCCTCGATGCGGATGAGGATGCGGCCCGAACGCTGCTCGGCCGAGAGCTTGAGCGTGCCATCGGGGCTCTTGCCGTTCGCGGTGCGCGTGGCCGCGTCCTCGATGCCATGGTCGGCGGCATTGCGGATGAGATGGGTCAGCGGATCGCCAAGGCGCTCGATGATCGTCTTGTCGATTTCGGTCGTCTCGCCCGAGACTTCCAGGTTGATGTTCTTGCCGGTACTCGCCTGCAGGTCGCGCAGCAGACGCGGAACGCGGCTGAACACGGTGCTGATCGGCTGGGCGCGGATCGCCATTGCGCGTTCCTGCACATCGCGGGTCAGCGATTCGAGCATGGCGAGTTCGCTGCTGTTGCGCATGCCATAGGTCGACATCTGCTGGCCCAGCATCGCCTGCGCGATCATCATCTCGCCGACGGTGTCGATCAGCTGATCGAGCTTGCGCAGATCGATGCGCACCGATTGCGAAACCGGCGCGGCAGGCGCCGCCGGAGCGGGCTGCGACGAAACGAGCGCGGGCTTGGGCGTCTCGGTCTTTTCGGCGGGAGCGGCAGCGGCTTCCACGGGGGCAGCGGCAGGCGCAGTCGGAGCCGCGGCAACGGGCGCTGCTGCCGGTGCAGGAGCAGGTGCAACAGCGACGGGCTCGGGTGCGGCGACCGGGGG
>NZ_LSIS01000129.1:0-3139 GCF_001556365.1 Blastomonas sp. CCH1-A6
GCTGTTCAACCAGTACAAGCCGATTCCCGAGGGCCCGGTGCGCGAGGCGGTGCTCGATATGGCCAAGCAGGTCGATATCCCGGCGGATCGGATCTTCATCTATGACGGATCGCGCCAGTCGAACAATTTCACTGCGAACGTCTCCGGCATCGGCAGCGCCGCGCGGATCGCCATCTCGGATGTCGCGCTGAAACAGGCCTCGCTCGACGAGGTGCGCGCGGTGACCGGACACGAGATCGGCCATTATGTGCTCGGTCATGTCTGGCGCTCGGTCGGGGTGCTGAGCGTGCTGGTGGTGGCGCTGTTTTTCCTCGCCGATCGCCTGCACCCGCGCCTTGCCAAGGCGCTGGGCAGCCCGACCACCGAGATATCCGACCCGCGCGGACTACCGGTGCTGATGCTGGTGCTGTCGATCCTGGGCACCCTGGCCTTGCCGGTGACCAATGCGCTCACCCGGATCGGCGAGAGCGAGGCCGATGCCTATTCGCTGCAGATGGTGAACCTGCCCGATGCGCTGGCGGGCGCGCTCGTCAAGACCGCCGAATATCGCTATCCGCGCCCGCATCCGCTGCAGGAAATGCTGTTCTACACGCACCCGTCGGTCGAGCGCCGCGTGCGCAGCGCGATGGAGTGGAAGGCGAAACACCCCGCAGGCAAGCCAGCGACCGCCCCGGTCAACCCCTGATGCGCACCATCGGCCTGCTCGGCGGAATGAGCTGGGAAAGCTCGGCCCATTATTATCGCATGATCAACCAGGCAGTGCGCGAGCGGCTCGGCGGCATGCACAGCGCGGCGAGCGTGATGGTTTCGGTCGACTTTGCCGAGATCGAGGCGCTGCAGCATGCGGGCGACTGGGATGCGCTGACCACGCGGATGATCGCCGCCGCCCGCCAGGCCGAAGCTGGCGGCGCCGAGTTGCTGGTTGTCTGCACCAACACGATGCACCGCATGGCCGATGCGGTGCAGGCGGCGATCGGCATCCCGCTGCTGCATATCGCCGATCCGGTCGGCAGCGCGATTGCTGCGCAGGGGCTTACCCGCGTCGGCCTGCTCGGCACCGCCTTCACCATGGAACAGCCGTTCCTGCGCAATCGCCTCGCGCAGCGGCACGGGCTGGAGGTGATCGTCCCCGAAGCGGCGGACCGGCAGGACGTGCACCGCATCATCTATGACGAACTGGTGCGGGGGATCGTGACCGAAGAGTCGCGCGCCACATATCGCGCGATCATGGCACGGCTGGCGGCGGCGGGCGCGCAGGCGATCATCCTGGGCTGTACCGAGATCATGCTGCTGGTGCGCGAGGAAGACAGCTCCGTGCCGCTGTTCGACACGACCGCGCTGCACGCCCTTGCCGCGGTGGACATGGCTCTGGCACAAGGCGCGGCATGAACAAGGCCGACACTTTCGAATTCTACCGCCGCCTCGCCGAGACCAATCCCGCGCCAGTGACTGAACTGGAATATGGCAACCATTTCCAGCTGCTCGTCGCGGTGGTGCTTTCGGCCCAGGCGACGGATGTCGGCGTGAACAAGGCGACGCGCGCGCTGTTCGAGATCGTGAAGACGCCCGAGCAGATGGTCGCGCTCGGCGAAGAGGGCTTGAAGCAGCACATCAAGACGATCGGACTGTTCAACAGCAAGGCGAAGAATGTCATCGCGCTGTCCGAGGCGCTGATCGAGCGGCACGGCAGCGAAGTGCCGGAGGATCGCGATGCGCTCACCGCATTGCCCGGCGTCGGGCGCAAGACCGCCAATGTCGTGCTCAATGCCGCGTTCGGGGCGGAAACCTTTGCGGTCGATACGCATATCTTCCGCGTCGGCAACCGCACCGGCCTCGCGCCAGGTCGCACGGTGATCGACGTTGAAAAGGCGCTCGACAAGGGCACGCCGGGGCCGTTCCGCGTACACGGCCATCACTGGCTGATCCTGCACGGCCGCTATATCTGCAAGGCGCGAAAGCCCGAATGCTGGCGTTGCCCGGTGGCCGATCTGTGCCGCTTCAAGCCCAAGCCCGACGGCCCCGATGCGCCGATCCCCAAGGCCGCCAAGAAGCACCGCGCCAACAAGCCCGCGCCCGCGCGAAGGAAGCGTGTGCCCGCCAAGACAGCGGCACCGATCGCATCCGGCTGACCCACCGATTTCGGGCGCATTGCGCGCCGATCCGGTCTATGGTTCCAGTCCGGGCGCCCCGCCTGGACAAGGAACAGACCATGGCTAAGGGCCAGAAGAAATCGAACCGCGAAGTCCGCAAGCCCAAGGCCGAAAAGCCCAAGCCCCAGAACGCCTCCAATCCGTCGACCAAGCCCGGTGGACTGAACATCGTTACCCTGAAGAGCTGAAAGAGCGCCCATGTCGACACCCGATGGCGAGGACTATGTCTATGACGAGGCGAGCGGCGAATGGATCGCGCCCGGTGAAGCGGTCGCCGCGGCGGGCGAAGAGGGCATCGAGGTCCGCGATGCGGTCGGCAACCTGCTCGCCGATGGCGACCAGGTTACGCTGATCAAGGACCTGAAGGTCAAGGGCGCGGGCCAGACGCTGAAGCGCGGCACCTTGATCAAGTCTATCCGGCTGACCGGCGACGCGCAGGAAATCGACTGCCGCTTCGACGGCATCAAGGGCCTGGTGCTCCGCGCCGAGTTCGTCCGCAAGCGGTAGACGCCCCGTGCCTCGGCCATCTCCCGTCCACACGGGCTTTCGCTGGCTGCTGGCGCTGATCTATCTTGCAGCGGGCATTATCCATATCCGCTCGCCCGGCGGCTTTGTCGCGATCACGCCCGCTTGGGTGCCAAGCCCGCACGCGGTGGTGTTCTGGACCGGGGTCGCGGAAATCGCAGGCGCGATCGGGCTGATGATCCCAAGGTTGCGCCGGGCTGCGGGCATCGGGCTCGCGCTCTATGCGCTGTGCGTCTGGCCCGCCAATTTCAACCATGCGCTGAACGACATCGCCATCGGCGGCAACCGCCTGCCCTGGGCTTATCACGGCCCGCGGCTGATGCTGCAGCCGCTGATCATCTGGTGGGCGTTGTGGGTCGGCGGGGTGACCGACTGGCCTTTCCGGAAACGAGGCTGAGCGGCTTCAGCCGGCCTCGCCTGGCGCGGCCAGCATCGCCACCAGCTTGCGCACGCCCTCGCGAAGC
>NZ_LSIS01000130.1:0-238 GCF_001556365.1 Blastomonas sp. CCH1-A6
TCGCGATGCACGGCGGCGGGCAGCTCCACGGAGAGCTTGACCGGCCGATCGTCGGCCAGCGGCCCCAACTTCAATTTCGTCATCGTGTCGCTCCGATCGGTTCAAGCACCAGGTCGCGCGTGATGACCACGCGCAACGGATGCCCCGGCCGGATGGTGAGCGTCGGCTGCACATTGAGCTGCCGACGCACGATCTGCTGGCCGGTCTGGTTGATGGTGTCCTGCGAGCCGCGACGCAG
>NZ_LSIS01000131.1:0-1166 GCF_001556365.1 Blastomonas sp. CCH1-A6
AAGGTCCAACAAGTGCTCGCGGCGATCGACGCGGTGGAGGCGGCCGGCGTCGATCCCTGCGACGCGGCGGCCGACCATTGGCGCCACGTCCACAACCGCATCGCCGTCGGCCAGCCGTCGCGCCTCTACACGATCGAGCGCCATCACGCCTGGCTCAAGCGCCGGGAGATCGAGGGATGACACGCCGCCGCTACGTCATGGCGACGGCCATCGCCGCATCCGCCTTCGCCGCGGCGTTCGTCGCTATCGCCGTCGCCAATCCGCTCCCGCGCGCCATCTGGAACGCCAGCGCCAGCGCGCCCATCGGCCTCTACCGCATCCATCCCGACCGCGATCCCGCCATCGGCGCGCTGGTCGCCGTCGCGCCGCCCGAACGGCTGGCGCATTGGCTTTCGACGCGCGGCTATCTGCCCGAGGGTGTGCCGCTCTTGAAGCATGTCGCGGCTAAAGCCGGGCAGCGGACATGCCGGATCGGCGATGCGGTGAGCGTCGATGGCCGGCGCGTCGCCATCGCCCGCGCGCGTGATGGCCAGGGCCGTCCGCTTCCGGTCTGGCAGGGGTGCCGCACGCTGCGATCGGGCGAGCTGCTGCTGCTCAATCCCGCCCATCCCGACAGTCTGGACGGCCGCTACTTCGGCCCGCTGCCGGCTTCCGCCGTCATCGGACGCGCGACGCCGCTCTATCTGCGCGCGCCGTCCCCATCGCCTTCCACCCCCGAAGCCAAGGAGATCGGCCATGCAAACCAATATCTTTGAATCCACCGCCGACGGCTATGCCGGCCGCGTCCGACTATTCGGTATCAACGAGGCGATCGTGCTTGTCGCGCTCGATCCGAGCGACGCCGAAAATGCGCCCGACTACCGCGTCCACCTCGACGACGAGGATGGCCCCGAGGTCGGCGGCGCGTGGAAACGGGTCGGCGAACGTGCCGGCGACTATATCGCGTTGGAGATCGACAGCCCGCTGTTCCCGGCGGCGTTCCGGCCGGTGCTGTTCCGTGCCGATGATGATGGACGGACGTTCAGGCTGTCGTGGAAACGCCCCCGGCCCCGCGACGATCGGAGCTGATCAGTGCCTTCCCCGATCATCCCTCTGTTCGCGGAAAGACCGCCTCATCCCTCCGTCCCGCTCGGTCGCAGGCCGGCCGGCGCGCGCAGCGAAGGTCA
>NZ_LSIS01000132.1:0-6962 GCF_001556365.1 Blastomonas sp. CCH1-A6
GATGTTCGCCGAGGAAGCGGTCGCATGATCAAGCGCATCCTGCTCGGCCTGCTCGTCGTCATCATCGCCGCCGGAACCTGGGGCTGGTTCAACAAGAGCCAGGTGCTGCTGTTCGCTGCCTCGCATATGGGCAAGCACGACGTCGCCGAAAACAAGCCCGTCGTCTGGCAAAAGGGACCGGACAGCCCCGCGCTGCCCGCTGACAAGCGCCCACCCAATATCGTGTTCATCCTGGCCGATGACCTGGGCATCAACGACATCTCGACCTTCGGCGGCGGCGTGGCCGGTGGCAAGGTACCGACGCCCAATATCGACCGGCTGGCGGCGGAAGGCGCGATCTATTCGCAGGCCTATTCCGGGACCGCCAGCTGCGCCCCGTCGCGCGCGATGATCCTGACCGGGCGCTATCCCACGCGCACCGGATTCGAATTCACCCCCACGCCCGACGGCATGGGCCGCATCGTCAAGGCGCTGTCCGACGAAATGGATTCCGGCCTTCCGCCGGTCACCTATCTCGACGCGGCGGTGGAAGGCGCGCCCGATTTCGACGGCCAGGGTCTGCCGGGCAGCGAGCAGACGATCGCCGAGATCCTGAAACCCGCGGGCTATCACAGCGTGCATATCGGCAAATGGCATCTGGGCGACGGTCCCGAGTTCAGCGCCAACGCCCAGGGGTTCGACGAGAGCCTGTTGATGGCGAGCGCGAAGCACCTGCCCGAGGACGACCCGAACGTGGTCAACGCCAAGGTCGATTTCGACCCGATCGACAAGTTCCTCTGGGCGCGGATGCAGTTCGCCACCAGCTATAATGGTGGCAAATGGTTCAAGCCGGGCGGCTATCTCGCCGATTACTGGACCGACGAGGCGATCAAGGTGATCGAGGCGAACCGCAACCGCCCGTTCTTCCTCTATCTCGCGCACTGGAACGTTCACACCCCGCTCCAGGCGACAAAGGCCGATTATGACGCGGTGGGCGACATCAAGCCCCACCGGCTGCGCGTCTATGCGGCGATGGTCCGCGCGCTCGATCGATCGGTCGGGCGCATCATGCAGTCGCTCAAGGACCAGGGGCTCGACGACAACACAATCATCGTCTTTTCCAGCGACAATGGCGGCGCGGGCTATATCGGCCTGCCGCAGGTCAACGCACCCTATCGGGGATGGAAGCTCACCCTGTTCGAGGGCGGCATCCGCGTGCCGATGTTCGTGCGCTGGCCGGGACGGATAGCGCCCGGAACAAGGGTCGACACGCCCGTCGCGCATATTGACCTGATGCCGACTTTCGCCAGGGCAGGCGGCGCGCAACTGCCCGCTGGGCTGCAGATCGATGGCGTCGATCTGCTCGGCCCCGATCCCGCAAATCCGGTCGGCAAGCGGCCCGACGATGCGATCTTCTGGCAGAGCGCCTATTATCGCGTCGTGCGTCAGGGTGACTGGAAGCTGCAGGTGACAGAACGCCCGCGCAAGACCTGGCTGTTCAACCTCAAGGACGACCCGACCGAGAAGCGCGATCTCGCCGCGGCTAATCCGGCCAAGGTCGCCGAGCTCAAGGCGCTGCTCGCTAAGCATCAGCAGGGCGCGCGCAAGCCGCTCTATCCGCACACCATCGAAGCGCCGGTAGCGATCGACAAACCGCTGGGAGTGAAGTTCAGGAAGGGCGACGAGCTCGTCTACTGGCCGAACTGATGGCGGCGCTACTGCCCCGGTCGGAGCCGGTTGCCGCGTCGGCTTCGTCGCGTTTTCTCGTTCTGTGCGGGGTGCTGGCGGTGGTCCCCGGCATGATCCATGTCTTCCTGCCCGATGGCGGGGCGGGGGTGATCGCGGGGATCGACCTGTCCCGCGATGCTGCCCGCACCGTATCGATGTTCGCCTGGGCGGGCGCGACGCAGATCGCCTGGGGTGGCATGATGCTCGCCATCGGACTGTTCCATCGCGCGCTGGTGCCGCTGGCGCTAGTGCTGTTGCTGCTCGAAAAGACGCTGCACGCCCTCAGTTTCTGGGTGCTGAAACCCGGTGATCATCATCCGCCCGAAAGCTATGCCGTGCTGGTGGCGGTGCCGGTTATCGCGCTGTTCCTGGCGCTGGCGCTGCGACGTCGCGGATGATGCGGAAGCCGATATGGTTCGAGGAGAAGTCATTCTCCTGCGGCTGGCGCGCGGCGGGGCGATAGCGCGCGCAGAAGTTGGCCGCGCACAGCCAGCTACCGCCCTTGATGATCATGTGCGCGTCGTCCGCCGGGCTATCGGTCCATTCCCAGACATTGCCGATCAGGTCGTGCACCCCGTTGCGATCAGCGGGAAAGCAGCTGGCAGGGGCCGTGCTCGAAAAGCCGTCCTTGCCCTCATCCCTGATCGGAAAAACCCCCTGCCAGTGGTTGGCGCGGGGCACGCCCTTGTCGTCGACCGCGCCGGAAAAGCGGTTGGCGGGATCGGGTAGACCGCTGCTCGCGGCATATTCCCATTCCTCCTCGCTCGGCAGCCGACCGCCTGCCCAATTTGCATAGGCCCGCGCATCGGCGAGCGTGACATGCACGACCGGATGGCGGCCCTTGCCGGTGATGTTCGACCCCGGCCCTTCAGGCGCGCGCCAGGTCGCGCCCTTGCGCAGCACCCATCGACCGTTTATGCCCTTTGCATCGCGTGTGAACACGGCCGATCCCGCGCGCGGATCATCGCTGGTCGCGGCTCTCTCTGCTTCCGTGACATAGCCGGTCGCCTCAACGAAGGCGGCGAACTGGTCATTGGTGACCTCGTGCGCCTGGATCGCAAAACCCTCGACCCGGAGCCGCATGGACGGGCGTTCCTCGGGATAGAGCGGATCGGCACCCTTGACATAGGAGCCAGCGGGCAGGGGGATGAATTTGCCTGGCTCGAAGGTCTTGGCAGGGCAATCGCGCGCAGCCGGCTCCGCGCGCCCGCTTTCGGGTTCCGACTGCAGATCACAGCCTGCAACCGCCATGGTCAACGCGGCCCCGGCAAGCCAGAACGCGCGCCGCAAGCTCAGTCCACCAGCCGCGAAATCGTCAGCCGCACAACGTCGGCGGCCTGATCGGTGCTGAGGCCCTGATCCTGGCGCAGTCGTCGCCAGGTCTGGAAGCCGGCGCACATCTCGATCGCGGAGAAGCGGGTTGCATCCTTGCGGATAGTGTCGGGAAGTACCCCTTCCAGCCCGGTGCGCTCGAGATGAACGAAGCGCTCGTAGTTCAGCATCAGATAGTCCGAGCTGAACCGGCGGATGCTCGCGGCAATCTTGACCGGCATGATGCGCTCATAGATCATCGCGCGTCGCTCGAGCAGCTGGTCAAGCTGTGCGCGCCAGCCTTCGCCGGTAAAGGGCTGCTGGATGATCGGCATGATCTCCGCTTCGAGCCGCTCGGTCATCTCGCTGTAAAGGCTGTCCATTTCCTCGAAATGGCGGAACACCGTACGCGCACTGACGCCCGCCTTTTCGGCGACTTCAGCGGCGCTCGGTTCCATCCTGCCGCCCATGATGATGTCGAGCATGGCATCGACGATCGCCTGGCGACTGCGTTCGCTGCGCTGTTTGCGGCCATCGGGATGGCGGGCAGGGGGCGCTGAGATGGTAACCGGAGGAGTGTTCATGTAAAAGCGCATATCCCCAACATGGGCCTATGTCACCCCTTGGGACCGACCATCGACAGGATCTGCTGCATCCACGGCATGCCCTTGCCCTCCTCGGACAGCACCGTCTCGATATTGAGCTGTCCGTCGAGCCCAGCGCTGCGGTGCACCGCGATCTCGCGCCATTCCTCGGACATCGACATCCGCACCATGTCCGCTCGCTTGGGATAGACCCCGATCGCGACCTCGTCCCAAAGCTCGCCGACCTGGCCGAGCGAGAGGAAGGTCACATCGGCGACGAACATCGCCACGCCGCCGAATTTGGGCAGCAGCTGCGAGACTGCCCGGCCATAGATCATATAGGCCTCGCGTCCGGTCAGGTCGGTCTCGCGACCATCCTCATAGACCGCCTTTTCCTTGAACTTGAGCAGATTGATCATGAAGATAGGCCCGTCAGGGCCCGGCTGCATCATGCCTGCCAGCGTTTCGGGATGGCCCGGAAACACTTCGTTTAGAACGGTAAAGGGCTCAGCCATGGTGCATCCTCTCTGCTGGTCTTGATGCAGACGCTATATATTGACACAATTAATGTCAATATATCAGCCATGCTCGCGCAGCACGCGCAGAAAGGCCTCGCCATAGGCCTCCAGCTTGCGCGTCCCGATGCCCGAAATGCGCGACAGCGCGTCCATTGTCTGCGGCATGCGTTCGGTCATTTCGCGCAGCGTGCTGTCGTGGAAGATCACATAGGGAGGTACGCCTGCCTCCTGCGCGAGATCGCGGCGGCACGCGCGCAACGCCTCGAACAGCGGATTGCTCACCGGATTGACTGCATCGCTGCCGCGCCGACCACGCCGCGCGCGCTTGGGTGGCAGCACCAGCGGCAGCTGCACCTCGTCGCGCAGGATAGCGCGCGCCTCGGGGCCCAGCATCAGCCCGCCATGCTCGTTGGTGGCGAGCGCATCACGCACCTGCAACGCCCGAGCGACCGGCTTGAGCAGGAGCGCCTCCTCGCCATCGACGATGCCAAAGACCGAGAGCCGGTCATGCCCGCGCTGCTGCACCTTGTCGGTATTCTGCCCGCGCAGCACCGCCTCGACATGGCCCAGACCAAAGCTCTGCCCAGTGCGATAGACGGCCGACAGCAGCTTGCGCGCGGTTTGCGTCGCATCGACGCTGTCGGGCGGGCTCAGGCAATTGTCGCAATTGCCGCAGGTGTCCGCCGGGCTCTCGCCGAAATGGCGCAGCAGCACGGCGCGGCGACACCCGCCGGTTTCCACCAGCGCGCCCAAGGCCGCTATGCGCGCGCGTTCGCCCGCCTGGCGCTCGGCCTCGATCTCGCCGATCCGCATGCGCGCGCGGATGAAATCCTCCGCCCCCCAGAACAGATGCGCCTCTGCCGGTTCGCCATCGCGGCCAGCGCGGCCCGATTCCTGATAATAGCCCTCGATCGACTTGGGGAGGCCCGCATGCACGACGAAGCGGACATCGGGCTTGTCGATGCCCATGCCGAAGGCCACCGTGGCAACCATCACCATATCCTCGCTGGCGATGAACGCGTCCTGATTGGCGCGGCGCTTTTCGGGCGGCATGCCGGCATGATAGGCGCGCACCTGCCTGCGGCCATCGCGTCCCAGCTGCTCGGCGAGCTTTTCAGTCCCGGCGCGGGTCTGTGCATAGACGATGCCGGGGCCGGGATTGCTTGCGACCAGATCACCGATCTGCCGGGTCAGCCCGTCGCGCGGGTGCACGGCATAGCGGATATTGGGCCGGTCGAACCCGGCGATCACCATGCCATCGGGCGCGATGCCGAGCTGCTTGAGGATGTCCTCACGCGTGTGCGCATCGGCGGTGGCGGTCAACGCCAGGCGCGGGCAATCGGGAAAGCTGTCGAGCAGCGGGCGGAGCAGCCGGTAATCGGGGCGGAAATCATGGCCCCATTCGGACACGCAATGCGCCTCGTCGATCGCGAACAGCGCGATCGGCGCGCGGCCGAGCAGGCTGCGAAACCCTTCCGAGCTGGCACGCTCAGGCGCGACATAGAGCAGGTCGAGCTCGCCCGCGCGGAACCGGTCCTGCGTTTCCTGCCAGTCGGCATCGACCGAGGTGAGGCTGGCGGCGCGAATGCCCAGCGCCTGCGCGGCGCGCAGCTGGTCATGCATCAGGGCGATGAGCGGCGAGATGACGACGCAGCAGCCATCGAGCGCCACGGCGGGGAGCTGATAGCAGAGCGACTTGCCCGCACCCGTGGGCATGATCGCGAGCGTGTTTCGCCGCGCCAGCACGCGCGTCACGACCTGTTCCTGCACGCCGCGAAAGGCGGAAAAGCCGAAGGTTTCGTGCAGGACGTCGAGCGGATCGCGGGTCATCCGCCCGCTCTTATGAGCGCCGGGCAGCGCAGGGAAGGGGAAAAGCGCGGTTACGCGGCGTTGTCGATGCCGAGCTCGGTCAGCTTGCGGTAAAGCGTCGAGCGGCCGATGCCCAGACGGCGCGCGACCTCGGTCATGCGACCCCGGTAATGGCCGATGGCGAGACGGATCACATCCGCCTCGATCTCCTCGAGCGGGCGCAGATTGCCGTCCTCGGCATAGAGCGTGATGCCGATGCCGTCATGCGGCGACGAGGTCCGGCGCGGCTCCTCTTCGCCCAGCATGTTGGTGAGCTGCGGAAATTCCGCGGTGGTCAGCGCATCGCCATCGCAGAATATCGCGGCGCGGAAAAGCGCGTTCTGCAGCTGGCGGACATTGCCCGGCCAATCGAAGCTGGACAGCAGCGACAGCGCCTCGTCGGTAATGCCCAGGCCGCGCAGCCCCGGCTGTTCGGCGATGCGCGCCAGGAAATGCCGGACAAGGGCGGGAATGTCGCTCGACCGGTCGCGCAGCGCGGGAATGGTGATCTGCACCGGCGCGATCGCGAAATACAGGTCCTCGCGGAACGAACCCTCTTCGACCATCGGCTTGAGCGGCGTGTTGCTGGCGCAGATGAAGCGCACATCGCAGCGGAAGCTGTGCCGGGCGCCCAGCGGACGCACCTCGCCCGATCGGATCGCGTCGGCAAGCTTGGCCTGCGATTCGAGCGGAAGCTGGTCGACTTCGTCGATGAACAGCGTGCCGCCCTCGACCCGCTGGATGATGCCGACATGCCGGTCGAACGCGCCAGGAAACGCGCCGCGCTCATGCCCGAAGAGCTGCGATTCGATCTGGCCGCTCGAAGCCCCGGCACATGTCACCAGCCGCAATGCCAGTTTCGAACGCGGGCTGGAGGCATGGATGGCGCGCGCGATCATCTCCTTGCCGGTGCCGCTTTCGCCCTCGATCAGCACGGGCGTGTGCGTCCGCGCCGATTTGGCGGCAATGACCAGCGCCGCGCGGAAGCGCGGCG
>NZ_LSIS01000133.1:0-1479 GCF_001556365.1 Blastomonas sp. CCH1-A6
GCTGCGCGATCCGGTAAAGCCCACCGCCTGGATGCGCGGATCGGCGACCAGAGCAGCGCCGATGGCGTTACCGGTACCGGTGACCAGGCTGAACACGCCGGCGGGCATTTGGGTCGCCGCAGCCGCGCGGGTAATCGCGCCTGCGACCAGCTCGGCGGTGCCGGGATGCGCGGGGTGCCCCTTGACCACCACCGGGCAGCCTGCGGCCAGCGCTGAGGCGGTGTCGCCGCCTGCGGTCGAGAAGGCGAGCGGGAAGTTGGACGCGCCGAACACCGCGACCGGCCCCAGCGGGATCATGCGCAGGCGCAGGTCGGGCTTGGGCGGGGTGCGCGCCGGGTCGGCATGGTCGATGCGCAGCTTGAGCCACTGGCCGTCGCGCACTTCGGCGGCGAACAGCCGCAGCTGGCCGCAGGTGCGCCCGCGCTCGCCGGTGAGGCGGGCGAGCGGCAGGCCCGATTCGGCGGCCGCGCGGGAGAGCAGGGCATCGCCCAAGCCTTCGATCTCGCTGGCAATGGCTTCCAGAAACGCCGCGCGGCGTTCCAGCGGCAGATCGGCATAGGAAACCGCAGCGTCTTCGGCGGCCGCGCAGGCATCGGCAATGTCGCGCTCATCGGAACTGAAAAAGCCGATATCGGTGATGCTCGCGCCCCTGGCCGGATCATAGGCGTGGAATATCTCGCCATGGCCGCGGCGTTCGCCCGCGATGAAATACTGGCCGGTCAGGGTCATTGGGTCAGATCTTCCTGTTCGATGGTCATATAGCCGGGCGGCAGTCCGCGTTCGGCCTTGGAGCGGGCCACCATCGCGCGGATATCCGCGCGCAGTGCCTTGCCCTCGTAGAAAATGCCGTCCTTCACCGTCCACGCGATACCGCCGACGCGCTGCGCCTTGCCGGTCGTATCGTCGAGCTTGAGCGTGCCGGTGGCAAAGAGCAGCTTCAGGTTGGCGATGGGATTGCCCTTGACGATGACGAGGTCCGCCTTCTTGCCCGGCTCGATCGTGCCGATATCAGCATCATGGCCGAGCAGCCGCGCGCCCTGCTGCGTCGCCGCGTTGATCACCTCGAGCGGGCTGAACCCAGCCTCGCGCAGCAGCTCCATCTCTTGGATATAGCCGAAGCCATAGGTGTTGTAGATATAGCCCGCGTCAGACCCGACGGTGACGCGCCCGCCACGGTTCTTGTATTCGTTGACGAAGGCCATCCACAGCCGGAAATTCTCCTTCCAGTCCATCTCCCGTTCGGTGGTCCAGTCGAACCAGTAGCTGCCGTGATTGATCCGGCTGGGGCGGTACCAGTCCCACAAGGCGGGCATGGTGTATTCGTTATGCCAGACCGCGCGGTTCATCCGCATCAGGTCACGGCTGGCAAGATAGGCGGTGAAGGTCGGATCGATGGTGAAGCCGCGTTTCAGCAGCGTTTCCATCACCTCGTTCCAGCGCTCCGAGCCGGGCTTCGCCGCCTGTTTCCACAGCCTGCCC
>NZ_LSIS01000134.1:0-329 GCF_001556365.1 Blastomonas sp. CCH1-A6
CCCCGTGTTCCGCAGGCTCGGCGGCCGCATCGTCTATGCGATCGACGACCTCGACTCCTGGGCCGCGCTCGGCACCCGCCGCTCGACCTCCGATCCGGGCAACGGCGTCGTCTATCCCGCCAAGCGCCTCCCCACCGATTGCGTGCGCCGCTGAGCGCCGATGCCCACTGCACGCTCCCTCTCCGGCCGGTCCAGCGCCGAGCGCACGCAGCTTGAGCTGTTCCGCTCGGTCCCCGGCGACCTTGCGGCCCGCGACGCGCAGGACTTGATGGCCTGGCCGTTCTTCAGCCTCGCCAAATCCCGCCGCACCGCGCCCATCGACTTCCGCA
>NZ_LSIS01000135.1:0-6544 GCF_001556365.1 Blastomonas sp. CCH1-A6
CAACCCTCCTTAAATCACAACCTCAAATCTGTGCCATTGGTGCTGACGGGGGACACGATGATCTACGAGCCGTTGCCGCTGCAGAACCCGAGCGAACATCGTCGCAGCCTGCATTGAGGGAAGGGGGATGGGGCCATTGCATCTTGCAATGGAAAGGAAGCCTCATGTCCTGCGACATCGATTACCGTTACCGCCGCGCTCTCCAGCCTGATGGACTGACAACCTTCGAGAATGCGCTGCGAGCATTAAACGAGGCCGTCGATGATGTCCGCCTTGCAGGCCGGCAAGCTTCAAACTGTCCGGCAGTACTGCTCCTCACCCGCCACCTGCAGCGCATTGCCGACGGAAGGCCGACCGAATGTGAGGCAGACGACCAGGCGCTGCGGTCCCAGTGCATCGAACGCCTTGCCGAGCTCAAGCACAGACCGGCGATCATTGCGCTGGTCAAGCGCGGGATCGACTATCGTCCCGAAGAGCTGCGCCATTACCGGCGCGAGGGCACGCGCGCCCTTCGCCAGATCGCAGCAGGGATCGGGCTCGAGCATGCCGATTATCGCATCAGCTATTACACCTCACAGGAACAACTCGCGGGCGAGCATGTGCTGGAAGCCGAAGGTATTTATGTCCGGATCAGCCCGGAGAGGTTCGGCGAGCCGGGTCTCGCTTGGCGCAACCCGTTCTGCAAACCGCCTGGCGCGGTGATGCGCAAAGCGCCGATCACCGCCCTTGCAGACATTCCCGCACTCACGGCGCGGATCGCGCGCGAATTGAAGATCGCACCTCCGGCACAGCCGGGGCTCATCTGAAGGAGAACACGCATGGGCTGGCTTTACATGCACCGTGCCGGAATGGGGGGCTTCGACACTCCCAAGGCCTATCTCGACAATCAGCTCACATGGGAGCGCGAGAATGAAGAAACCGGCACGTTCGAAGGATGCCGGGTCATCAGAAGCGTGTCCACAACCGGGGCCTATTACGCGGCTGTCCAGCGCTATGGACCGAATAACCAGACCCACGCCATCTCCGCGGTGATCTGTCTGGTCCGCTGGAACCCCAAGGCCGCAGACGGCCTACTGTTCGGCTACAAGGACATGGATGAAAACTCCGGGCCGGTGGAGGCCTGGTGTCCCAGAAGTATCCTCGAGGAACTGGGGCCAACCCGTCACCCTTATGCCCTCGACTGGCGCAACCGCTGCTACCGGCAGCTGCGGCTGAAGGAACGCAAGATCGCCGATGGCGACATGATCCGACTGCCTGAACCCATGAAGTTCACCGACGGGAGCGAACACGCCGAATTCAGGGTGACAAAGCGTGGCGCGAGGATTGAACTCAGCACGCCCGATGGCCGAGGCCGGTTCCGCATCAGCAGATTGATGGAGCGCCGGTTCGAAGTCGTGCCCCCCAAGCGTGCGCCGCGCACATTCTTCCCGGCAACGCCGTAACGCTCGGGAGGTGACCATGCTGCTTCAGAGCCTCGACCCGAGAAGGGCGATCCTGTGCGGACGCGCCAATGCCGAGCGCCTCGCTATCCGGATGGCAGCAAATTCCGGGCAGAGCCATGCCGTGGTAAGAACGGACAGCAAGCTCCAGCCATTCTGTGTTTTGCCTGCAGAGCAGGGCGTGCCCGGTGTCATCGAGCTACAGGTTGTCGTCCTGTAGGCTATCTCGGATAAATGGGGCTCTTGCCCTTCATCACTTGTTCACGCTTGCAACTGTACCAATACCAGTACAATGTTCCGGGAAAGGATGAAGCTATGGATGTTATCACCTACTCAGAAGCGCGCGCCAATCTGAAAGGCATTATGGATCAGGTGGTCAGTGACCGGACACATGTCGTGGTCACGCGCCAGAAGGCAGAGTCGATCGTGATGGTCTCGCTCGAAGATTGGAACGCGATCGAGGAGACCATGTACCTCCTTTCGAACCGCACCAATTCCGACCGCCTAAGGCAGTCGATCGAGCAACTGGATGGTCAAGGCGGCAATGAGCGCGGGCTGATCGAGCCTTGAAGCTGGTCTTTGCTAACAATGCCTGGGAGGATTATCTTCACTGGCAGCAAGCCGATGACAAGGTTTTCACCCGGCTCAACGATCTTATCAAGGAATGCCAGCGAACGCCTTTCAAAGGAACCGGAAAGCCTGAGCCTCTCAAAGGCTCCCTGGCAGGCTGGTGGTCGCGGCGCATCACCAAAGAAGACCGTCTGGTCTATCGCGTCACTGGCAAAGGAAACGAGCAACAGTTAGAGATTGCCCAATGCCGGTTTCACTATTGAACTGAGGCTCCTACATGAAATCCCATCGCGATGCGGAAGATAGCGCGCGTGATCCGCGCAAACTGATAGCGCAGCTGGGCACAACGGGCGATGAACTCGCGCGCACTCTTGGTCTCGACAAAGATGCTACCCGCCGCATGGAATCAGATGACATTCAGCGGCGCATAGGCTCGATGAGAGAGGTGGTCAGCAAGGTGGAACCGCGTTTCGGTTCTATGATCATGGCCTATGCCTGGTATCGTTCTGAGCCGCTTTCCGGTTTTTCCGGCCAGACTGCGATGGAACTTGTGCGCTTCGACCGCGTGCAGGACGTGCTGACTTATATTGATGCCGTGGACGCAGGCGTTCATGCCTAGGCATGGCGATGTCGCCGAAATGTCTATTCCTCGATCATCCCTCCGAGGCCGGGATCAAGATACCACGACGGGCCTTCGGTAAAGTCGGCATTGCGCGCAGGAACCGGGCCATCAGGCTCTGACGAGACGTAAGGGTTGACCATCGGCGCAGGGTGCTGCCCCGATCGCAGAATGTGCCCCGACATCTGGCAGCGCGGCCCGAGGAGCCCGAAAAGCCATTCGAGATCGTCGAGCATCTGGACAACCCCGCGCCCTGCCAGCGCATAGTAGAGGCAGCGCTGATAGTCATCGCAATGGCAGGACAGGATCTGCGTCAGCCGAGCCTTGGCATTGGGCAGGCCCTGGAAGACGCCCTGCAAGGTCTCATAGAGCTCGCGCGCCGAGTAATAGGCATCGAACGGCTCCACTCCGATCGAGGCATTGGCGAGCATGCGCTTGGTCGGACGGCAATTCGGATCAAGTGCCGCGTCGCGCAGCGTGACATCGAGGTCGAACTTGCCGATATCAAAGACCTTGTTCATTATTCATGGGCTCCTGCAGATTATGAACATATAGTGAACAAACGACAGGGTCAAGGCGTCATCATGCATGTGGCTGGTAGGTAAGGACACCACAGGAAAGACCGGCAGGGTCGCCATCAGCGACGAGCTGAAGGCTGCGCTGGTGCGGTGGTATACAGGCCGGGGCAGCGAGGCCGACCACCGCGCTTCGGTCTCACTGGTCTCGACCGCGCGAGAGAACCACAAGTGGATCGCCTGCGATTGCCTTGGGGCAGAGCATCCGCCGCCGCTGATGAGCGCGGCCTATCTCAGTTTTCAGGAAACCTATTACCTCCGGCGTCTCACTTCGCGGCCAGGCCACGATCCAGGTTGCCCGTTTCATCTGCCGCAGGCGCCACCGCGCATCCGCGAGACCGTGAAGGATTCGCTCTATGCTATCGGCCTACCAAAAGGCCTGTTCAGTGCTCACCAGAAGGCACCGGAGAAGCTTGCACAGAGGCCAGAGGACATAGAGCCTGACGACCGCTCACGCGGCGTCGCCATTCCGCGCCTCGGCAAGCTGCTCTGGCTGCTGCTCGAGCGCGCAGGCTCGAACATCCTTCGCGAATTACCACCCAGTGGCAGGCGCGCAGGCTCGATCAGCGAAGAAATGCGCCACCTCAAGCGCGCCGCTCAGGGCTTCGACATCGCGCCGGGCATCCGGCTGTCGGATCATCTCTACACCAACGCGATCGATTACGAGAAACGGCGCGTCCATGCCCGATTGCGGGCTGCGGCCGAAACCTGGCCGCCCGAGTTTGCGCCGCAGGCCTTTCTGCTTCTCGAAGCAAACGAGGTCACATCAAGCGAGGTGGTGACGGGGCTCGGGACCGTCGAAATCCGCAATCGCATCCAGCACACCGGGATCATCCGCGCCGAGGTCGAGCCACCCTTTCTCGTGCTGGCCGTCGTCGGCGAGCATAGTCGGCGAGAAGGATACTTGGCGCTGCGCGCCTATGCCCAGCCTGTCTTCAGCGGAAACCAGTTCGTGCCCGCCGAGCGCGACCATGATCGCGACGTGCTGCGTGCGCTCCAACATGCCCAGTATGAATTGCGCCGCCTCGGTGTCAGGATGGCCGTCAAGAAGGTCCTCTTTGACATCGCGCTGGCTGCGGGCTCGGCGAGGCCGGATTTCCTGGTGGCGCTGCTCGATGAGCATAGCGGGGTGGAGTGCAAGTTCGCGCTCCAGATCCTGCAGTCGGATGATGCTGACTATCTTGAGCTGCGCAGCATCGAGCGCGAGCGTCTCGGTCAGGCCGGGCTTGTCGTATCCCTGCCAGTCAGCAGCGTGACGCCTGAGGCAATTATCAGCGAAGCCCGCCGCATTCTCGAGTGAAGGGGAGGGGGAGGATGTGAGCGAAACTGAAGAAGGAGAGTTCGCTCATGACTTGCTTTGCTCCGTCGCCGTGCCCATCGACATCGATCTGGGGTGCTGTCCAGCAGGCCGATCAGCTGGCCCCCGGCGTATGGTCAGTTATGACCGCCTGCCACGGCGGCATCATCCTGTCCGATCAGAGACAGGCGGCCATGCCGCCGGCGCTGCAAATCGAGAGCGGGTCCTACGAGGAAGACTGCGATTGGTCGCTCCCGATCCTTGCCTTTTCCAGCGAGCTTGATGGGCAGGGCTCCTGCTCCGCGGGCTTCCTGCAGCTTGCCCGCGATACCGCCAAATGTTGGCATCCGGACCGCTTTAGCGCCTTTACCGGCGAGGCCGTCGAGGAGAATGCCTCCACGATCCTGCGGACGCGTAAGGTCTACATCGCCGCGATCGGCGAATTCTGCGTGACCAGCGCCTGGGGTGATTGGGCCGAATGGGTGCCGGAAGGCAAAGTTGGCGTGATTGCCCGGCAAGTCGAGGGCGTCGATCACCTTGGCCGGCCAAACTATGGCAAGGCCGAAGTCTGCGCGCTCATCGCCAAGGACCTCTACGCTGCGCGCGGCGAGGTCACAGCGCTGCGCGATACGGTGCACGAGATCATCCCGATGCCAGGGGCTCTGCGGCCCAAACGAGTGGGCTGATCGATGCCATTGAAATGGGCTTCGTTCGGCCGAAGTTGTAGACTTTGCCATGTGGTCATCTTATATGACCAGTCATCACACATGACTATAGGAGTGTCAGATGCGAGCTGAAACCTACGGCGCAGCAGACTTCAAGGCCAACTGCCTTGCAATCCTGGACCGACTGGCACGCCGCGATCTCGATCAAGTGACCATTACCAAACGAGGTCACGCCGTCGCGGTGTTGACGCCGCCGCCCAGCATGGCCGACGCCGTTAAAACGCTGCACGGTTTTATGTCTGGCTCCGTGAGCATTCCCGAAGGTTTTGACCTCCTCTCACCGGTAGTTGATGAGCCGTTGGCTGCAAGCGAAGGCGTGTTGCACGGGTGATGACGAAGAAGAAACCCACCGAACTGCCCAGCTCTGTCCTGCTTGATACGTGTGCGGTTATCTGGCTCGCTAATGGTGATCCGCTTGCCCAAGAGGCGCTCGCGGCCATTTCACATGCCGCACTCGCAGAAGGCGTGTTCGTGTCACCCGCATCGGCTTGGGAGGTGGGATTGTTGAGCCGCGTTCGCAGCGGCAATGGTCCGGCGCTGACGTTCCTTCCGGACCCGCAAAGCTGGTTTGCGCGGTTCATGGCCGGTCCCGGCATCAAGGAAGCACCGCTCCTTCCCGAAATTGCGATTGCGTCCTCGCATCTGCCTGATCCCTTGCACGGTGACCCTGCCGACAGGTTCGTAATCGCTACAGCACGGCACCATCAAATTCCTGTCATCACGCGCGACAGCAAGATCATCGATTACGCGGCCCAAGGCCATGTGAAGGTTATCGCTTGCTGAGTTTTTGGCTTTAGGCTTGAGCCAAGCGACTGTCCCGCTCTGCAAGATATAGCAAAGCTCGGCGCGGCTCTCCACCGGATCAACCTAACGTCTAAGGCGCACGGGTGTCTCGGCCATGCGCGCTGATGGCGCGGCCCGAAGGCCGCCCGGCTCCGACCCGGCATCGATCCGCCGATCTGAAGGGAAGGGGGAGGGGAGGGGCGAACCAGTGCGATGAAGGACCCCTTGCCATGAACCCGACAGTTATCCGACCCAGCGTCAGCCCGAAGACAATCACCAAAGTCACGCGCCTCTTCAACGGTACCATCGGCGATATTCTGGGAGAGCTCCTCCAAAACAGTCGCCGCGCTGGCGCGTCCCGGATCGATATCGCCTGCTGCGCGGATAAGGACGGAGCGCGCCTGACCCTGGTTGACGACGGAACCGGTGTCGCCGACCCCCAGACCATGATTGCGCTGGGGGATTCGGGCTGGAACCAGCGCATCCATGAGGCCGAAGACCCGGCAGGCATGGGTGTCTTCAGCCTGGCGGGCAAG
>NZ_LSIS01000136.1:0-23688 GCF_001556365.1 Blastomonas sp. CCH1-A6
TCCCCGACCCTCCCCCCTGAAGGGGAGAGGAGTGCGCTGGCTTAAAGCTCCTTCGCCATCCGCTTGATGTCGATGTTCAAGATCTGGTCGTTCTCCGAATAGTCAACCGGACAATCGATGAGATGCACGCCCGGCGTGTCGCGCGTATGGGCGAGCAGCTGTTTCAGATGCTCGGCGCTCTCGACGCGATAGCCGTTGGCACCATAGGCCTCGGCATATTTCACGAAATCGGGATTGCCATAGGTCAGGCCCCAGTCCTTGAAGCCCATGTTCGCCTGCTTCCAGCGGATCATGCCATAGCTGTTGTCGTTGAGGATCAGCACGGTCATGTTGAGCCCCAGCCGGACGGCAGTTTCCATTTCCTGGCTGTTCATCATGAAGCCGCCATCGCCGCAGATCGCCAGTACCTTGCGGTCGGGATAGACCATCGACGACATCATCGCCGAAGGCAGGCCCGCGCCCATCGTGGCGAGCGCATTGTCGAGCAGCACGGTATTGGGGCGATAGGCGCAATAGCCGCGCGCAAACCAGATCTTGTAGACGCCATTGTCCAGGCAGATGATGCCGTCATCGGGCATCGCATTGCGGATTTCCTGCACCAGATAGGGCGGGAAGATCGGGAAGCGCGCATCCTCGGCGAGCTTGTTGGTGTGTTCGAGCTCGGCCTTGCGATAGTCGAGCATGTGGTCGAACTTCCACCCGCCATTGGGGACGATGTCTTCCTTCATCTGCCAGATCGCGTTGGCGATATCGCCGATCACCTCGATTTCGGGGAAATACACCGGATCGACTTCCGCCGTCTTGGTCGAAACATGGATCACCGGGGTGCCGCCCGGCTGCATGAAGAAGGGCGGCTTTTCGATCACGTCATGGCCGATATTGACGATCAGGTCCGCCGCCTCGACCGCGCGGTGGACGAAATCGCCCGCCGAGAGCGCGGCGCAGCCCAGGAACTTGGGGTGTCGCTCGTCGATCACGCCCTTGCCGAGCTGGGTGGTCAGGAACGGGATTCCGGTTTTCTCGATGAACTGCAGCAGCATGCGGCTGGTCATCGTGCGGTTGGCGCCGGCCCCGATCACCAGGATCGGCGACCTGGCCTGTTCGAGCGCGGTGACCGCGGCGCGGATCGACTTCTTGTCGGCATTGGGACGCCGGGTCGAGCTGGGCTTCAGCGGCACCGACTCGGTCTTTTCCTCGGCAATGTCCTCGGGGAACTCGATATGCGCCGCGCCGGGCTTTTCCTCTTCGGCGAGGCGGAAGGCTTCGCGCACGCGGCTGGGGATATTGTCGGCGCTGGCGAGCTGGTGGGTGAACTTGGTGATCGGCTTCATCATGTCGACCACGTCGAGAATCTGGAAGCGGCCCTGCTTGGATTTCTTGATCGGCTTCTGCCCTGTTACCATCAGCATCGGCATGCCGCCGAGCTGCGCATAAGCCGCCGCAGTGACGAAATTGGTCGCGCCGGGGCCCAAGGTCGCCATGCAGACGCCCGCCTTGCCGGTATGGCGGCCATAGGTTGCGGCCATGAAGCCTGCGCCCTGTTCGTGCCGGGTGAGGATCAGCTTGATCTTGGTCGACCGGCTGAGCGAGTCGAGCATGTCCAGATTTTCCTCGCCGGGAACGCCGAAGATATACTCGACACCCTCTGCCTCGAGGCATTGGACAAACAGATCGGATGCTTTGGTCATGGAATTTCCTCCCCCGGAAGCCGAAAGTGGCTCGTCGTTGCATTCGTGCGACCGAAAGGATGTCCGGGCGGCGCTTGCTGCTTGTTTACGCCCGGGCGGAACCGCTCGTTACCGGCATGGCATCCGCCCTCCATGCTGGCTGTGACGCAAGGCATAACCCCAATTTTCTGTCGAGTCACCCGCCAAAAGTGCGGCCTTCCCCTCCGTCACAGTGGTACGAGCGCCGCCCGACACCAATGGAACATATAAAGAACATTTGGCTGGGAATGTTGGAGAACGACGCGTAACCTGTCCAATTACCCCTCAGAATTTTGCAGGCCAGACGCGTTTCGTGGCGGGGGCTCACCGTGTTTGCCTGCACCTTACCCGTTGGAGAGTAGACGTCATGAACCGTGCGCCTGTCTTTTCTGCCATCAAGTCGCTGCGCCAGGGCAAGGCATTTTCGCCGGCCGAGGTTATCGCCATCGACAGCCTGCTGGGCACGCTCGGCATTGCCCCCGCTTCGAACGGTGAGGCGACCCCGATAGCGATCGGCCTGACCCTCGCCGACTTCCGCACCGCCGCCGCAACCCTTGGCTGCACCAGCGTGCAGATCCGCGCGGTCTGGGAGGTCGAAAGCGGCGGCGGCTGGTTCACGGACGTGCGTTCCGATATCCTCGCGCTCGACGGGCCGGGCGGCTTTCTCGACGGGCCGCACCTGCCCAAGATCCTGTTCGAAGCGCATGTCTTTGATCGCCGGACCGCTGGCAGATATCGCGACAGCCACCCCAATCTCTCGAGCAGGGTCTGGAACCGCAAGCTCTATATCGGCGGCCAGGGCGAATATGTGCGGCTGTGGAAGGCAATGCAGCTCGACCGGCACGCTGCGCTGATGTCCGCCTCGGTCGGCGGCGCGCAGATCATGGGCTTCAACCACAGGCTTGCCGGGTTCGACACGGTCGAAGCCTATTGGGAGGCGATGAAGGTTTCAGAGGCAGCGCATCTCCAGGCTTTTGCCACGTTCATCGAGAACCGGGGGCTGGTGAAGGCGCTGAAGGCGATCAGCAACAGCCCCGAGGACTGTATCGCCTTTGCCAGGGGCTATAACGGACCCGGCTATGCCCGGAACAACTACCATGTGAAGATCGCGCAGGCCCATGCCAGATATGCGTGAGCCACGCTGACGGATCAGTAGCCCAGCGCCAGGTCGACCTCGTTGACCAGCATCTCCCCGCGCACGAACCGCCCGAGATTCTCGGCGAACAATGCGGCCGAGCGCTGGAACATCCGCGTCTGCGCCCGTCCCGACAGATGCATCGAGATCTGCACATTGGGCAGCGTCCAGAGCTCGTGGTCGGCAGGCAGCGGCTCGGGCGTGGTCACGTCGAGGAAGGCACCCGCGATGGTCCTGGCCTTGAGCGCGGCGATCAGCGCATCCTGATCGACGCATTCGCCGCGCGCGATATTCACCAGGATCGCGCTGTCCTTCATCGCCGCCAGCTCGTCCGCACCGATCAGCGAGTCGGTCTCGCGCGTCGAGGGCGTCGCGATGACCACCCAGTCGAATTCGCCGATCCGCGCCTTCCAGTCCTGCGCCCCGATGATACCCTGATCGGGCCGCGCGGTGCGGGCAACGCCGGTGATTTCCACACCAAAGCCTTTCAGCCGGTCTCCGATCGCAGACCCGATCGCGCCATAGCCGATGATCAGCGCGCGTGTTTCATCAAGCTCGACCGTGCCTGGCGACGCCCAGAGCCATTCACGCCGGTCAGCCGCACGCACGACATCGGCATAGCCCTTGGCCATGCTGAGCATGCCGAGCACCGCATATTCGGCGACGGCGATGGTGTTGACGCCGACGCCATTCGTGACTCGGGTACCGCGCTTCATGAGCTGTTCGACGGGAAAATGATCGAGCCCGGCATAGAGCGTCGACACCCATTGCAGCTTCTCCCCCGCCGCGATGATGTCGCGCATCGCCTGCTTGTCGTGCATGTCGACCCAGGCGATGTCCGCATCGACAACCTCGCGCAGCGCTTCTTCGGCCGAGCCGATCCAGACGACCTGCATGCCTTCGGGAATCACGCCCTCGATTAGCGGGCGCACGAGCGCGGAAATCACGGCCTTGGTCATGCTCTCTCCTCTTCCTGGCACCGCGCCGCTTTTTCGCTTTCCGGCGAAAGCCAGAAACCAGAGCGGCTACAGCGCGATTTTGCCCCTGGACTCCGGCTTTCGCCGGAGAACAGGCACCACCATTTCTCCACCCTATCCGTTTGTCCCGAGCGAAGTCGAGGGACGCATGCACGACCGTTTCCGATCACGTCCCTCGACACGCTCGGGACAAACGGAGGTGGTTCTTGGGGAGGTTAAACCTCGATCCGCCATTCCCAGCCCAACGGGTCGCCGTCCATCACCTCGATTCCCGCCGCGACCAGCTCATCGCGGATCGCATCGGAGGCGGCGAAATTCTTGTCCGCACGTGCTTCCTTGCGCAGCTTGAGCATATGCTCGATGCGGGCTTCATCGATTGTCGCTGCGGCCGGGCGGATGCGCAGGTCGGCGCGTTCGAGGGCCAGCAGGTTGAGCCCCAGCACCGCGTCCATCGCGGCGATAGCGGAGAGGCGCTGCCCGGCATCGACCTTCTTCTGCGCCAGAACGTCGTCCAGCACGGTCAGCGCCTTGGCGGTGTTGAGATCGTCGGACACGGCTGATGCAAAATCGCCGAGCAGCTGTTGGAGACGTGGATGCTCCACCGTCCCGGCCATCTCTGCCTGCCCCCGCAGCGCCGCGACCGCCATCACCAGCCGCTTGAACCGGGTCAGCGCCGCCAGCAGATTGTCCCAGCTGAACTCGAGCTCGCTGCGATAATGCGCCTGCAGGCACATCAGCCGATAGGCGAGCGGGTGGATGCCCTTGGCAACGAGCAGCGGCAGGCGCAGGAACTCTCCGGACGACTTGGACATCTTGCCCGTCCGGTCGATCAGGAAATTGTTGTGCATCCAGAAGCGCGCGCCGCTGCCATGTGAGCAGGCATAGGCCTGGTTCTGCGCTATCTCGTTGGGGTGATGGATCTCGCGATGGTCGATGCCGCCGGTATGGATGTCGAACGGAAAGCCGAGCAGGGCCTCGCTCATCACCGAGCATTCGAGATGCCAGCCGGGCGCCCCCTTCCCCCAAGGTGAGTCCCACTCCATTTGCCGCGTCTCGCCTGCGGGCGTCTTGCGCCAGATCGCAAAATCCTGCGCGTTGCGCTTACCCTCGACCGCCTCGATGCGCCCTTCGCCCGCCTCGGTCGCCGCGCGCGCCAGCGATCCGTAATCGCTAACGGTCGACACGTCGAAATACAGGCCACTGGGCAGCTCGTAGCAATGCTTGTCCGCAATCGACCTGGCGAACTCGATCATCTTCGGCACATAATCGGTCGCGATCGACCATTCCGCCGGCTGGCGGATGTTGAGCGCCTTGATGTCCTCCCAGAACGCCTCGGTATAATGGCGGGCAATGTCCCAGATCGATTGGGCACGCTCTGCCGCCGCCTTTTCCAGTTTGTCCTCGCCATCATCGGCGTCATCGGTCAGGTGCCCGACATCGGTGATGTTGATGATATGCCTGAGCGCAAAGCCTTTGAAGCTCAGCACGCGCCCCAGCGTATCGGCGAAGACATAGGCGCGCATGTTGCCCAGATGCGCATAATTATAGACCGTCGGCCCGCAGCTATAGACCCGCGCTTCGCCGGGATGGACCGGCTCGAACGCTTCGAGCGAACGGGTGAGGCTGTTGAACAGCATCAACGGGGCGGTATCGGCAGGGCTCGTCATGGCATCAGCCATTGCCTGCAAAGCGCGCGCGCCGTCAAGCCGACAGGCGTACAGAAAAACCCCGCCCGCACCAGTCGCAGCAGCGCGGACGGGGTCTGAATGTCGGCTCGATGCTTACCGATCGCCGCTGGTACCGCTGGCCTGGTCCGCCGCCGCCATGGTCTCGACCAGCAGGCCGAGCTGGTTTTCGCAGCCATTTTCGATCAGCGTTCCGGCGAGTTCGTCGACCTCGGCCGGCACGCTGGGAAGAACCACCAGATCGATCTTGCGCGCGACGCCGTCGGGGCCGGTGAGCGTGTAGCTGCCGGGCGCAACGGGCAGTTCGGCCATCGGCCACAGCCGGTTGCCCGATCCCTTCTTCCAGTCGATCGTAGTTGAAGCGCCGGTTCCGGCGAGCTTGAGCTGGACATCCTGGTCGACCTTGGCGCGCCAGAACATCAGGCGGGCGGGTTCAGCGACGCAGAACTTGCCCGACTGGCTCGCATCGATGAACCACAGGTTCGGGCTGCGCGGGGTAGCGGGAGCAGCAACCTTGGCCGGAGCGCCGCGGACGGCCCCGGTGCGGCTGCGCGTCGCAGGGCCACCGGTGGCGAGCAGGCTGGCAATCTGGGTGCTCTGCGTCTGATCGCGCTTGACCGTGCCGTCGAGCGTGAAGGTACCAGGGCCGGACAGGACGCGCGTGCCGGCCTTGTCGAGCACGGTCACCTTGTCGCTGGCCTTCAACACCACCTTGGTGTTGGCGGGCAGCTTCTTGCCAGCAGGAAATTGCGCTGCCGAAGGACCGACCGAGCGTACGACCATGGACTGCGCCATCGCTGCACTGCTGCCAGCAATGCCCAGCGTCAACATGGCACCTATCGCAAGTGCCCGGCGAAGTACGGACTTCCTTTCAACCGAGAACATAGCTTTCTCCTTTTTGTGTCTGACCAAGTCGCTTGAACAAATTCGCGATGGCCTCTTCCTGCCCCAATTCTGCAAGCTGCGATGTGAGTTGAACCACAGCCGCATCATTTCCCGCCTGGTGCGCCGCAACCAGCTCGGCAATGGCCTGGCGCTCGCTCTCCGGCCTGTCGGGCGCGGGCTCGAAAATGTCGACCGGCTTGCGCGTCCTCTTAGCACGATCCGCCCCATCGGGCGATACCAGTCGAGCCCGGAACGCTCCGCCGCCTCGCGGCTGACCAGCACACGCGTGTCGAGATTCTTGTTCGCCGCCTCGAGCCTGGCCGCCGTGTTCATGCTGTCGCCGAACGCAGTATACTGGATGCGCCCCTCGCCGCCGAAATTGCCGACGATCGCCTCGCCGAAATGCACGCCGACGCGCGTGCGGCCGATCGGCGGCACGCCTTCGGGCGCGGTCCTTCGGAAATCCTCGCCCGCCTCGTACATGGCCCAGGCCGCACGCACCGCGCGCTCGCCATCGTCGGGAAAGCCGATCGGCGCCCCCCAGAAGGCGACCACCGCATCGCCCACGAACTTGTCGAGCGTGCCGCCATATTGCAGCACCACGTCCGCCAGCCGGTCGAGATAGTTGTTGAGCAGGAAGGCGACCATTTCTGGCTCGATCGCGTGGGTCAGCTTGGTGAAGCCCTCCAGATCGGTGAAGACGCAGAAGATCTCCCGCTTTTCGCCATGCAGCGCCAGCTTGTCCGGGTCCTTCAGGATTTCCGCCGCGACCGAACGAGGCAGATACTTGCCCAGCGCGTTCTGCGCGAACGCGCGCTGCTTGGACCCGACCACGCGCGCGGCCGCCCCCACCGAGGTATAGGCAAGCAGCCATCCGGTCGCCCAGCCGAAGCTCGGCAGATTGAGCGTATCGAACCCCTGATATTGCAGGATGAACGGCGCGGTCATGAAGAACAGGATCTGGCTGCCGAGCAGCAGCCCCATGATCCACGCGCGCGCCTGGCTGATCGCGGTGATGCAGCCAGCGATCACCACCGCCAGCGCCATGGCCCATAACGACCAGTTCGGGAAGGCGAAGGGCTGATCCTTGTCGAGCAGCTGCGACATCATGTGCGCGTGCACTTCCAGCCCGATCATCTGCGATTCACCGGTCACGACATCGCCGATCCGGGTCAGCGGCGTATCGAACTTGTCGAAATCGACAAAATCGCCGCCGATCAGGATGTGCCGCCCCTTGACCTCGCTCGCGACGAACTCGGCACTGGCCGGGTCGGCGAACAGATCGATCGGCAGCTTGTTGATCACCGGCCGGTCGGAAGACAGCGGCAGGCGGAAGCGGATGGCGCCGCGATAATCGGCAAAGGCCAGGTCCGGCGGCGTCATCGCGCGCACCATGATCGGCGGCAGGTTCTTCGGCTGGTCGGGCCAGCGCCGGGCAACGCCATCCGAATCGGTGACCAGCCGGATGCTTGTCGGCTTCGTCTTGTCGGTGGTGACGTCCTTGAGGAACTGTTCGAGGAACTGCTGCTGGCGAAACTGGATCGCCTCGGTATTGGTCGCGTTGCTGGCATAGGCGACATGCGTCGGCGTCTGCATATTGCGTAGCGCGGTCTTCAGCGCCTCGTCATCGTCCTGCGGCTGATCGAACAGGATATCGATGCCGATCGATTTAGCGCCCATCCGGTCGATATTGGTCAGCGCATTGGCCAGGATGGTACGATCGACCGGCGAACGCTGGCCGGTATCGATCAGTGTGTCGTCGGTATAGACGACCATAAGGATGCGCGGGTCCTGATCCACCTTCTTGGCGAAATTGGCCGCGCGCATGTCGTACATTGCGTTTTCGGCATCGCCGAGCAACGGCATTTCGGTGCTGTAGCGGGCAATGGCGAGCGCGAAGACCAGAAAGCCGAGCGTCGCGAGCAGCCGCACCAGCCCGAGCTGGCGGATCAGGCGCGTGGCCGAACGCCCCATCTCGTCGCGGCTGGTCGCTGCCGCAGCGGCACTGTCTGCCCGGCTTGCCATCGGGTCAGCCACAGCCGCCCGGGGCTGGGCACGTCAGACGCGATCCCAACACCGTCACCCGGGGCGACCATCTGACCGGCACCACCCGCGATCGTTGTTTGCTTGCGCTTCCATGTCGCCCGTGTCGCATCATCGCATCCCCAGGCGCGTCGTCCCCGTGCAGCGCGCCGATCCAGAAATCTGCCCTCGGTGCGACCCGGTCGGGATTCGTTTCCATCGCTATAGTCTGCCCGTGCCGTGCTGACCAGTTGTCGCCGCAGCATCTGGAGCATTATGGTTCGTTGATGCCAACGGCATCCGGTGGGGGATAGACGGGATCAGAACCCCCGGAACTGGACCGCGTCAGCGAGTGCGACGCGCGGGACCGCAAAATTGTTCACCGGCGCGTCCGGGTTGCGATAGCCCACCGCCATGCCGGTGAAGAAGATATATTCGTCGCTGATCCCGAGAAGCTCGCGCATATAGCTGCCGTACATCGCCCAGATTTCCTGCGGGCAGCTGTCCAGCCCCGCTTCGCGCAGCAGCAGCATCACCGTCTGCAGCCACATGCCCATGTCCGACCATTGCGGCGGCCCCATATAGGTGCGGCAATAGGTGAAGATCTGCACCGGCGCGCCAAAGCTGTCCCAGTTGCGCATCATCTGGCGGACCCGGCCCGCGCCATCCTCGCGGCCAATGCCCAGCGCGTCGAACATCGCCTGGCCGACAGCGCGCCGCTGCTGCTCGTAGCGCCCCTCGAGATCTGCGGGGTAGATGGCATATTCCATCCCCTCGCCCATCGGCGCGCTCTGCGCCTTGGCCTTGATCTTGGCGGTGAGATCGGCCAGCGGCTCGCCGGTGAGCACCACCGCGTTCCAAGGCTGGGTGTTGCCGCCCGAGGGCGAACGCTGCGCCTTGGTCAGAATCTCGCGGATCGTCTCCAGCGGCACCGGATCAGGCAGAAAATCGCGGACGGAACGGCGCGTGGCGACAGCTTCGGATACGTTCAAGGCGGGGGCTCCCTGCGTGGTTTAATCGCTTGATTAAGGAGCCTCGCGCTATTTGGCAACCGTCGATACTGCCGCTATGGCTGCTTGAACATTTCGCGCAGTATGCCCAGTACAGATGTCAGCGCGGCAGGGTCGATCCGCCCCAGCCGCTTGACGAGCCTCAGCCGATCGACGGCACGCATCTGGTCCGGGACCAGCAGCCCATCACGACTACCGAAGCGGACGGTTACGCGAAAAGGCGCAGAAAATCCTCCGCTGGTTAGCGGTACGACCAAAGCGGTTCTGAGGCCGGAATTGAGAACATCGGGGCTGACCACCACACACGGACGTGTCTTCTGGATTTCGGCACCCCTTGTAGGATCGAGCGCGCACAGCCAGACCTCTCCCCGCTCGGGGAAGGGACGCTTTACCATGTCAGACCATCATCGTCTTCATTGGGGAAGCCCTGCCACGCGATGGCATCCTCGCTCAAATCCTGCCGACCGATCCGGCGGGCCGCATCGGCCCAGCCCTGGTGGCGATCACCCATTATGGGTGTCGCCACGACGCGGCCGTTATCGACGACGATATCCATCATTGTGCCCGTCTCCACGCCAAGTTCCTGAAGCACAGGCTTGGGCAGGATCAGGCCCGTGGAATTACCCATTTTGCGGAGAGCGGATTTCATACGCACGGCGTTATCACAAAGTTATAACGGAGCCAAGATACCTGGCCTATTCGTCGTCGAACAGCCCTGCCAGCTGCTCGACCATCGTGCCGCCCAGCTGCTCGGCATCCATGATCGTCACCGCGCGCCGATAATAGCGGGTCACGTCATGGCCGATGCCGATCGCGATCAGTTGCACCGGCGACATCTTCTCGATCCAGTCGATCACCTTGCGCAGATGCTGTTCCAGATACGCGCCATGATTGACCGAGAGCGTCGAGTCATCGACCGGCGCACCGTCGGAAATCACCATCAGCACGCGGCGCTCTTCGGGGCGCGCGATCAGCCGGTTGTGCGCCCAGAGCAGCGCCTCGCCGTCGATATTCTCCTTGAGCAGGCCTTCGCGCATCATCAGGCCCAGATTCTTGCGCGCGCGCCGCCAGGGTTCGTCGGCCTTCTTGTAGACGATATGGCGCAGGTCGTTGAGGCGGCCGGGCAACGGCGAGCGGCCGTGTGCCAGCCAGTCCTCGCGGCACTGCCCACCCTTCCACGCCTTGGTGGTGAAGCCCAGGATTTCGGTCTTGACCCCGCAGCGCTCGAGCGTGCGCGCCATGATGTCCGCGCTGATCGCGGCGATGCTGATCGGGCGGCCGCGCATCGAGCCCGAATTGTCGATCAGCAGCGTGACGACAGTATCGCGGAACTCGGTATCGCGCTCGATCTTGTATGACAGCGAATGGCCGGGAGCGACGACGACGCGCGCCAGCCGCGCCGCATCCAGCATGCCCTCTTCCTGGTCGAAATCCCAGCTGCGGCTCTGCTGTGCCATCAGGCGGCGCTGCAAGCGGTTGGCGAGCTTGGTCACCGCGCCCTGCAGATGCGCGAGCTGCTGGTCGAGATAGGCGCGAAGGCGCAGCAGCTCGTCCTCGTCGCACAGGTCGGTCGCCTCGATCACCTCGTCGAAACGCGTCGTCCAGGCCTTGTACTCGAAATCATTGGGAAGATCGGTCCAGGGACGGTTGGGCCGCGTCGGCATCATGCCGTCGTCGCCCATCTCGCCGGGGTCGCCATCGTCCCCCTGCTCCATCTCGCCTTCGGTCTCGGAGGAATCGCCCTCTTCGTTCTCGCCGGTCTGCTCCTCACCGCGCGCTTCGGTCTGGCCCTGGTCGGTGCCGTCCTGCTCGCCTTCCTGATCCTCGGGCTCGCCCTGTTCGGACGAATCGTCGTCATCCCCCTCGTCCTGGCTGTCCTCCTCGTCCATCTGGCCTTCGGTGAGTTCCAGATGTTCGAGCAGCCGGTTGGCGAGCGCGGCAAAGCCGGCCTGGTCGTCGAGCGACAGCGCCAGATTATCGATATCCTCGCCGCCCTTGCTCTCGATCCATTCGCGCACGAGGTTGACGCCCGCGACGCTGCCCGCAGGCATAGGCGTGCCAGTCAGCCGTTCGCGCACGATCAGGCCGAGCGCGGTCGAGATCGGCACCTCGTCGGCACGCGTCGCGCGGCTGATCGGGTCGGAGCGCATCCGCATCTCGAGCGCCGCATCCAGGTTCGCGCCGAGGCCGCGCATCGACCGCGTGCCCAGCGCCTCGATCCGTACCTGCTCGACCGCATCGAAGGCCGCGCGCGCCACTGCTTCGCGCGGGGCGTTGGCGGCGTGCTGAGCAGGGTTATGGTGCTTCAGCCGCAGCGCATAGAGATCGGCAAAGCCGCGCGCCTCGGCCACCTGATCGGCGGGCAGCTTGCGCCCCGGCATCGGGACGCGCAGCTTGGTGCCCGATTGCGACGGCGGATCGGCGGTGAACGCAACCTCGATCTCGGGCTGGCTGGCGATCGCCCGCGCGGTCCCGGCCAGCACGTTCTTCAGGTCATCAAGCGGAGTGCGGTTGGTCATGCGCTATCGCTGGAGGGGCGCGCCGCGTATGTCAAGCGACCGGCGCAGCGCTATTGCGGCGGATCGGATGGCGGCGGCCGCTGCCGCTGCACATTCGCGCCATTGCCGTCGACCGTCACCTCGACCGGCGCGCCACCGACATCGCCAGAAATGGTGAGCCCCTCCGGCGTGACGCGCACGTTCGCGCCGCCGACCTGCCCCTCGATCTCGCCTTCCAGCAGCGGGCCGATCACCGGATCGGGATCGACTTCCTCGGGCGGCGCAACCGGCGCGGCGCGGCGCTGAGGCACAGCCCCAGGCAGCGCCTCGCCCATGAACTGCCGCCAGATGCGCGCAGGCAGCCCGCCGCCGCGAATGCCCTGCATGGGGCTGTTGTCATCATTGCCGATCCACACGCCCACCACCAGGTCACCCGCATAGCCGATGAACAGCGCATCGCGATTGTCCTGGCTGGTGCCGGTCTTACCGAAATTGGGGATGTTGAGGCTGGCCGCGCGCCCGGTGCCGCGATTGACCGCCGCGCGCAGCATATCCTGCATCTGCTCGTGCACGCGCGACGAGTAGCGATCCGGCCCATCGACGAGCCATTCGAACCAGCCCTGTTCCTCGCGCTTGAACGCATGCGGCTGAACCGGCCACTGGTTGCCCGCGACCCCGGCATAGGCGGCCGTCATCTCGAGCAGAGTCGCGCTGCCGCTGCCCAGGGCCAGGCTGGGATCGCCTTCGGCAAAGGGACCCTTGAGGCCGAGCTGCGTCGCCTGCTTGATCACCTTCTCGCTGCCGACCTTCTGGAACAGCCGGACGGCGGCGACATTGCTCGAATGAACAAACGCCTCTTCCAGGCTGATCACGCCGCGATAGCGGTCCCCGGCGTTGCGCGGACGATAGCTGCCGGTGGTGATCGGACTGTCCTCGATCACCGAATCGGGCTCCATCCCCGCTTCGAGCGCGGCGAGATAGACAAACAGCTTGAAGGTCGAGCCGGGCTGCCGCTTGGCCTGGGTAGCGCGGTTGAAGGGAGAGGCCGCATGACTCTTGCCGCCGACCATGGCGACGACCTCGCCATTGGTGCGCATTGCCACCAAAGCGACCTGCGCCTTACCGAGGCCGGAGCGCGCGACGATCCGTTCCGCGGCGCGCTGCAGCCGGGCATCGAGCGTGGTGGTCAGCGTCAGGCGGCTGTGCGACATCTCGGTCAGCGCGCGCGCCTGTGGCATCGCCCAGTCGGCAAAATAGGTACCGTTGGCGAGCTTGGGGCGCTCATGCACGTCGAGGCGCGGCTGCGGAAGCGCGTCGGCCTCCCTCTGGGTCAGATAGCCCGCATCGACCATCGCCGCGCGCACCATCGCCGCGCGCCGGCTTGCCCCCTGCCAGTTGCGCGTCGGCGCGAAGCGCGACGGTGCCTGCACCAGCCCGGCGAGCAGGATCGCCTGTTCGGGCTTCAGCTTTTCGGGCTGGCGGTAGAAATAGTGCAGCGAGGCGGCGCGCAGCCCGTACACATTATCGCCGAAATAGGCGTTGGACAGATAGCGCCCCAGTATCTCGTCCTTTGTCAGCCAGGCCTCGAGCCAGAAGGCGATCAGCATCTCGCGCAGCTTGCGCGTCAGGCTGCGCTCGGGGGTGAGGAAGCTGATCTTGGCGAGCTGCTGGGTGATCGTGCTGCCGCCCTGGACGCTGCTGCCGGTGATGTTGGACCAGAGCGCGCGCGCCAGCCCGCGCGGATCGATACCCCAGTGCGAATAGAAGCGCCGGTCCTCGATCGCGAGGAACGCTTCGACCACATGCGGCGGCAGCCTGTCGACCGCGACCGGCTCCTCGACCACCGCACCGCTGCGCGCGATCGGCGTGCCATCGGCGGCGAGCAGCGTGATCTCGGGCGGCGCAATCGGCTCGAGCGATTTCGACAAGGGCGCGGTGATCGCCAGCCAGGCGAGCAGGATCAGGAAAAGCACGAACAGTGCGGCGAGCGCGCGCTTCGCCCACCACCAGCGGGTGCGAGCGGGCTTGATCGGCTCGGGCACCGGTGGATCGATCTCGGCCGGATCAAGCCAGGGATTGCGCGCCTCGCCCAGCCCCGGCGTCGGCCACGGCGCATCGGCAGCAGAAGCCCCGCCAAGCCCAAAACGCCCCGATCCGAATCGCATTTTCCTGAACACGGCTGGTGTATTATATGATTATGACAGCTCTGGCCAGACGTGCATCATGCGTCAAGGGCCGCGCGACAGCGTTCAGCAAGCCGGGGCACATCGTTGACGGCGGCTGCGTAGATTATTTCGTGATCGATCATGTCATATTCGTGCCGCAAGCGGTTCCCGAGGCCACGCAGGGCATGGAAAGGTACCTCCGGTGCAACGGCGGCCATTCGCTCTTCACTTATCCGGATAACCGCTTCGGTAATCCGCTGAAGGCACCGTTCAATCGCGTCAACGGTCATGCGACTTCCGGCAAACTGCTTGAAGCCCATGCCGTTCAGATAATCAGCCACATATTGCGCGTTCTCGACAATATCGAGCAGACGATCTCGTTCGCGGTCAGAAGACATGGACCCGATCCCGATCAATGGCGATCTGCATGCGTGCCTTGCGGGCCGGTTCTGCTACCAGGTCAACCTTGGTCGTCAGGATTTCTTCGAGACGATCGGCAATTCGTGCATATTGGAACAGGCCTACCTTGGCCTCCGGTGCGAACCTGGCCGCCAGATCAATGTCGGACTGGGCGCCTTCCTCACCGCGCGCGGTTGAACCGAACAGCGACAGCTGGGCGACCCCCAGCTGTCGAAGCTCAGCCTCGTGCGCCTTCAGTCTCGCAATCGCCGTCGCCTTGTCCATGGCATCCCCGTTCGCTCACCCCCGGCCGACGATGCTCTCCGGCAAGTCCTCGCCGAACACGCGCTGGTAATATTCCGCGACCAGCATCCGTTCGGCCTCGTCGCACTTGTTGAGGAACGACAGGCGGAAGGCGAAGCCGACATTGTGGAAGATCGCGGCGTTCTGTGCCCAGCTGATCACGGTGCGCGGGCTCATCACGGTCGAGATATCGCCGTTGATGAAGCCCTGGCGCGTCAGGTCCGCGACCTTGACCATGTTCTTGACCACCTTGGGGTCGGTCTCGCCGACCTTGGCGAGCACCACCTTCGCTTCGGTCTCGGCGGGCAGATAGTTCAGCGTGCACACGATGTTCCAGCGGTCCATCTGGCCCTGGTTGATCTGCTGCGTGCCGTGATACAGCCCACTGGTATCGCCCAGGCCCACGGTGTTCGCGGTGGCGAACAGACGGAAATAGGGGTTCGGCCGGATCACGCGGTTCTGATCGAGCAGGGTCAGCTTGCCCTCGGTCTCCAGCACGCGCTGGATCACGAACATCACGTCGGGCCGGCCCGCGTCATATTCGTCGAACACCAGAGCGGTCGGCGTCTGCAACGCCCAGGGCAGCAGGCCTTCGCGGAACTCGGTGACCTGCTTGCCGTCGCGCAGCACGATGGCATCGCGGCCGACCAGATCGATACGGCTGATATGCGCATCGAGGTTGATGCGGATGCACGGCCAGTTCAGGCGTGCGGCGATCTGCTCGATATGCGTCGACTTGCCGGTGCCGTGATAGCCCTGCACCATCACGCGGCGATTGTGGGCGAACCCTGCCAGCACGGCGAGCGTGGTTTCCGGATCGAACACATAGGACGGATCGAGATCGGGCACGCGTTCGTCCGCCTCGCTGAACGCGGGCACCTGCATGTCGATATCGACACCGAACACCTCGCGCGCGTTGACCATCTTGTCGGGCGCATCGAGCAGGGTGCCATCGCGGCTGTCGGGCTGGGTGTTCGAAATATCGGTCATGGCATTATCCGGTGGTCTGAGTCGTCGAAAGGGCGCTCCGCCCGGTCAGGCGAAGGCGGCAAGTTTGCGCAAGTGCGTATAGGCGGCGATGACCTCCTGCAAGGCTTTCTCGTGGCTGCGGTCACCGCCATTGCGATCGGGATGATAGGTGCGCACCAGCTGCGAATAGGCCTTGCGGATCGTTGCGCGCGTCGCATCTGCGCCAAGCCCTAGCGTCTTTAGCGCATTCTGATCCGCCGCCGACAGCCCGCGCTGCTGCGCCCGCGCATTGTCCGCCGAAGCCCGCGCCCGGTCTGCCATGTTCTGGCGGAAGCGCGCGCCGATGGCGTCGAGCGGATCGGCAAAGTCGCTCCAGCGCGGAGTCTGGCCAGCGCCCGCGGCAAAGGCGCGAGTCTCGCGGTCCCATCCGGCCGTGGGCCGCTGCGCCTGGTAGATCTCCTCCGCGCTCATGCCGGCGAAGAAATTGTAGCGCTCGTTGAATTCGCGGATGTGCTCCAGGCAGAACCAGCGATAGCGGCCCGGCCCGTCGAAGCGCGATCCGTGGCGCTGGTCCTCGGCTGGCGGGGCGCGAAATTCGCCATCTTCCTGGCATCCGGCCCAGTCGCAGGCCCGGCCCGTGCCCTCGACCCGGCCATGAAAACGCGCACGCCGCCGCGCGGAGCCGCCATCCTGTCCCGAGTTGCCGCTATCTGCCAAGACCTGTCGCCATTCCCTGATGAGGCCGCCTCGCCAAGGGGCGGAAAGCGGCCTATATAGGTGTGCATGACAATGAAAACCAAGGGGCCGATGGCCCATGAGATCGAAACCCGGCTGATGACGGCGCTGTCGCCGACACGGCTCGACGTGATCAACGACAGTGCCAAGCATTCGGGTCATATGGGCGACGACGGCAGCGGCGAATCGCATTTCACCGTCGAGATCGAGAGCGCCGAATTCGCAGGCAAGTCCCGGCTGGAGCGCCAGCGCATGGTCAACCGCGCGCTGGGCGAGTTGCCGGGGCAGAAGGTGCACGCGCTGGCGATCAAGGCGCGGGCACCGGGCGAGGCATGACCTCCCCCATCGCCCTCACCCTGCTTCCCACCAGCCATGATCTGGGCGGCTTCACCGTGCGCCGCGTGCTGCCGCAGAAGAAGCGCGCGATGGTGGGACCGTTCATCTTTGTCGACGAGTTCGGCCCGGCACAGCTCGATATCGGGCGCGACCTGGGGGTGCGGCCGCATCCGCATATCGGGCTCGCCACGGTCACCTATCTGTTCACCGGCGGCATCGACCATCGCGATTCGCTCGGCACCTTCCAGACCATCCATCCGGGCGAGGTGAACCTGATGACCGCCGGGCGCGGCATCGTCCATTCGGAGCGCAGCCCGGAAGCCGAGATGGCGACCGGCGCACGGCTGTTCGGCATGCAGACCTGGCTCGCGCTGCCCGATGCGCTGGAGGATACCGATCCGGCGTTCGAGAATATCGGCTGCGATGCGCTGCCGATGATCGACGACGGCAAGGCCGGCGCGCGGATCATCATGGGCTCGCTCTGGGGCCAGGCTGCGCCGACCACCTGCCACAGCCCCACCATCTATGCCGACATCGTGCTGCAACCGGGCGGTTCCATCCCGATCGACAGCGAGGCGGACGAACGCGCGGTGATGCTCGTCGAGGGCGACGCGGCGCTCGACGGGCTGCCGCTCGAACCCTATCTGCTCTACCTGATCGCGCCGGGAGCAAAGCCCAAGCTGGAGAGCATCGGCGGCGGGCGCGCGATGCTGCTCGGCGGCGCGGATTTTGCATCGGAGCGGCATATCTGGTGGAATTTCGTCGGTTCGTCGAACGACCGCATCCGCGAGGCGGCGGATCGTTGGAACCGGGGCGCATTCCCCAAGGTGCCGGGCGACAGCGAAGAGTTCATCCCCATACCCGAAGTGCCGCTGACGCGCGGGCGGACGTAAGGGATCAATCAACACAGCCCTCGTCATTCCCGCGAACGCGGGAATCCCGCTTTCCTGCTGAGCGCTCGAGAACAAGCGGGACCCCCGCCTTCGCGGGGGTGACGGGACGGAAGCGATGGCATAGAACCGCCGGAAAACGACACTCCGGAGAGCCAGCCGCATGACCGACTTCCCCCTCACCCGCATCGCGCTGCCGACCGGGGTCGAACTGGACGTCGCCATCGCCGGGCCCGAGGACGCTCCGCCGCTGATCCTGCTCCACGGCTTTCCCGAATCGCACCGCACCTGGCGATATGTCATGCGCCATTTCCAGGATCGCTACCGGCTGATTGCGCCCGACCAGCGCGGCTTCTGCAATTCGTCCAAGCCGCAAGGTGTCGAAAATTACCAGCCCAAGCACATGGTCGCCGACCTGCTCGCGCTGGCCGATCATCTGGGCATCGAGACGTTCACGCTGGTAGGCCACGACTGGGGCGGCGCGATCGCCTGGATGGCGGCACTCAACCATCACGACCGCGTGACCCGGCTGATCATGGCGAATGCGGCGCACCCGTTCACCTATCAGAAGGCGCTGTTCGACGATCCGGACCAGCGCGCCTCGGCGCAATATATCACCGAGATGCGGCAACCCGATTTCGAGGACAAGGTGCGCGCCATGGGCTGGGACGCCTATTTCGATTCGCGCTTTGCCGAGCCGAGCGCCGCGGTGCACATCACACCCGGAGAGCGCGCAATCTACCTCGCGCAATGGCAGACGCCCGGCGCCTTCACCGCGATGGTGAACTGGTACCGCGCCAGCCCGCTAATCGTGCCGCCGATGGATGGCGAGGTAGAGCGCCCCGCCTATCTCTCGCGCCCCTTCCCGCCGGTCACGCAGCCGACCCTGCTCTATTGGGCGATGGACGATTACGCGCTGCGCCCCTCGCTCCTCGACGGCATCGAGACGCTGGTGCCCGATCTCATGCTGGTCAAGGCCCCCGGCGGGCATTTCGTTCCCTGGGAACAGCCTCAGGCACTGATCGCGGCGATGGAGCAATTTCTCGATCGCTAGAGCATCCGCTGCTTGAGCTGGGGCACCGCCAGCGTTTCGAGCGCGGCGGCAATGCCCTTGAGCGGCCAGCGGCGGGTAGCGGGCAGGTGCGCTGCGTGGATCGCCATGTAATCGATCTCGCTGCGCGCGCCGCGCTGCTGCTTGAAATGCCCCGCCCCTGCCGATCCGTGCAGCCGCAAGCCGTAGCGCAGCGCGAAATCGCCGACCAGCCACGAGGCGATGCGGTAGAGTCCATCCGATTGCGGGCGCTGCGTGTCATAGCCCATCATCGGATTGGTCGCGATTCCGCCGCGTGCGACAATGCCGACGGCGGCCATGATCTGCCCGGCACGATCACGCACGACGCGGAGGTGAAACAGCCCGCTCTCGACCGCCAGCTGCATCCATGCAGCGCTGTACTGCGGGTTCAGCGCTGAATATTTGGCGATGTAGAGCATCGCATAAAGCGCTGCGACCCGCGCGGCATCGGCGTCATCGAGGTGCGTCACGTCCTCGGCGACCAGGCCCGACTGCGCCAGCTTGCGGCCATCGTTCTTCACGCTCTTGCGCACCGCCCAGTCGCGCTGCAGGTCATCGGTCACCCAGATCTGGCGGCAGGGCAGCAGCAGCCAGCCATCACCGCGCAGCGCGGCGGTCAGCTCGGGGCACGACCAGTCATCGACCGAGCGGATCAGCAGATAATGGCCGGGAAAGCGCGCCGCCAACCGCTGCCGCAATTCGGCCAGCCCCTCGCCTTTCCAATTCCCGTGCAGGCAGGTGGAGAGCAACCAGTTGTCGATCTGCACCGCACGGTTGATGTCGAGCGTTCGCAGCAGCCGGTCCGCCGCCGCGATCGCCGCAGCAGCAGGCATCCGCATCCAGCCCAGATCGACCAGATCGAGCTCGGCGCGCGGATAGAGCGCATAGACGCTGTGCGGCGCGGCGATATAGCTCATGCCGATCGCACCATCGGTGACGATCACCGGCAGCGCGTGCCCGCCCGCCTGCTCGACGACCGCCTCGGCCTCAACATTGGCAATCAGCGCGCGGCTGCCCAGCGCCTGCAGCCGTTCGACGAACAGCGCCGCGTCAGGCTCGCGCAAGGATGGCGGACCCGGGGCGGAAAACTGCGCTGCGTCGGGCAGGCTGCTCATCGATCTGCGACATCCTCATGTCGGCGCGATGAACGTTCGTCGCGCCCGTTGCCATGCCGCCTAGCGCCGCTCGGCGTCTTTACGGTGACAGCGGCGCATATCGATGGCGCGCCAGGCGACGGCCGTGTAGTCTGCAGCCAGCGCAAGGGAGCCTGCCATGCCCGAATGGAAACCCGCCACCTATCCCAGCCTCAGCCCCTATCTGATCTGCCCGGCCCCGGAGGCGCTGATCGCGTTCCTGACCACCGTATTCGGCGCAAGCATCGCGCGGCGCTTCGACAGGCCCGACGGATCGCTGATGCATGCCGAACTGCGGATCGACGACAGCATCGTCATGGTCGGCGGCGGCGCGACCGAATATCGATCGGGCGAGGTGCACCTGCATCTCTACGTGCCCGACGCGCAGGCCGTATACGACCGCGCGCTGGCCGCAGGCGGCGAAGCGGTGCGCGAACCCGAACGCAAGGCCGACGACGACGACCTGCGCGGCGGCTTCCGCGATCCCGCCGGCACGATCTGGTGGGTGGCGACACAATAGATGGGGCGGGGCTTTACGTCATTTCGCGCTGATGGCACCGAAGCAGCACCCTTACGCCAAACCCCGCTCAGCCTGAGCTTGTCGAAGGCCCCGCAAAATCGGTTGCCCCACACTCAGCCGCTTTCCAGCGAAACCCGGGATCCAGATCGGGATGGCACCCGGCCGCCCTTGGGTTCCGGCTTACGCCGAAAAACGGCGTGATCCCGGACGCATGGGCGCGGGGCCTTCGACAAGCTCAGTCTGAACGGTGGTAGGCATAGTTCTGAACTTCAAGAAAATTTTGGCCCAGGCAAAGACGTCATCGCGTTCGCTCATCTATTTTGAGTATGCGCAATTCATGCCATCCAGTCGCCAAATTCTAGGACAATCTGGACAGTATTGTTTAGGTGGCAAATTTGTTCGAATTCCGCCTTTCTACCCCACCAGTCGTTGATCTCGTAGCGCTTATGCGAGAGAGTAAAATGATAACCTGCAGGCGTTTGCTGCCCAGCGTTCTGCGGAGCCATAACCGCAGTAGCCAGCAATCCGAAAATTATCCGATCGCTCAACTGAATCCGGCCCTTCTCGATTCGTACTGTTGTGAAGCCAGATCCGGTTGCAAAGTCTGGTAGCAACTCGAATCCTTCTGGCAATTCTGCGCCATGGCCATGGGTACACCGGTGAATCCCATAAATAATATCGGACAAGTCAGGTAGACCGCCAGCAGCCTTCGGCCGCTTGACATTTACTGGAAACCTAGTGTCGTAAAGATTAATTCCAGGCATGCCCATTGCACCCAAAATTATGTAGTTTTCTCTTAAAAAATCGGTGAACCTCTTGTTGCTCCCGCCATAACTCGCCATCGCTTTAGAGGCAGTTCCGTCAATCGCGTTGCATGCATGAAGCATAGCGGATTCGACATCACCAGATTCAATCTCGTTGATAGCCTTTACCACCGATCGACCAACATTCATTTGTACACTCTACATTCTGCTGGACATGTCTCAAAATCTATATCAAATATTTTGTATTATTGGCATTTGAATTGCACTCAAATTTAGCTGCCACCCAGATAATCGCTCTCCTCTAAGATAGAGGGTGCCCACAAGCCCAACCATCGCACCCATGCCCCGTGCGCATGCGCCTCGCCGAGCAGGTGCGCCTCCCCGCCCCCTGGCCAGAAGCGCACTTTCAGTTCGTGGCGGAAGGTTGCGCGGTTGGTTTCCAGCGAGATCCAGGCGAGCGGGCGCTCAGGGGTCGCGCGCGCGGCGGCCTCGGCCATCGCGGCTTCGATCATCGCCTGGCGGTCGGGCGGGATATATTGCCAGACGATCGAGTGCATCAGCACGCGGGTGACGCCCGGTTGCTGCGGTTCGGCGAGCCGCGGGGCGATCCAATCGGCGGCATCGGCGCGGACCAGATCGACACCGCGCGTCCGGATCATAGCGATACCAGCCTCCATCCGCGCGAACCGGGCCTCGGCTTCCGGCCAGATATAGGCCATCAGCCGGTCGGCGGCGGCGGCATCGCGCACGTCAATGGGGTTGAGGTCGCATCCGCGCACCGCTTCGATACGGAAGGGCACAGAGGGCGGCGGCGCGCCCTGCCACTCGGGCGCGATCACGCACGGTGCATTGGCGGGGCCGGAGCGCACGCCGCCCAGATCATAGCCATAGCGGTCGATCAGCAGGTTCATCCCCGCGCTCGATCCGATCTCGTTCAGTTCGAACCGATCACTGGTGCGGCTCGCCAGCCAGTGCAGCGCGGCGACGAAGCTCGCCGAGCGCCCCGCCTCGTTGGTCTGCGGCGGGCCATCGAGCCAGGGGAGCAGCTCCGCATCGTGCCGCGCGACGACCGCCGCGACGATCGCGTCAACGTCCGACTGCTCGGTCACCTGCTGGGCATAGACCAGGCCAAGCTCGGGCGCGGCGCCTCGGCGGAACAGATGGTGCAGCCCGCCTGCTAGCCTCAGCGGCATCGCATCGGTAAGCACATGGCCCGGCCAGTCGGCTATCCGACGTCCGCAGGCCGTACCCCCCGCCATCAGCGCGATCTGCGCGCGGCACACCGCCCCGGTCGCCGGCGCGCCATTATGCGCGGCATGATCCGCCTGAAACGAGATGCCGCTGATGATTTCATCCTGCCGGTTCATATTGCCCTTTGCCCTGCTTGGCCCTACATGCCGCGGCCATGGCCGATACGCTGATCTTTGCCGTGCCCAAGGGGCGCATCCTCGACGATGCCCTGCCCGTGCTCGAACGGGTGGGTATCATACCGGCTAAAGAATTTCATGATCCGAAGAACCGGTCGCTGCGTTTCGGCACCAATCGCGCCGATATGGACATCATCCGCGTACGCGCCTTTGACGTTGCCACCTTCGTCGCGCATGGGGCCGCGCAGATCGGCATTGTCGGCTCCGACGTGATCGACGAATTCGACTATTCGGACCTGTACGCGCCGGTGGACCTCAATTTCGGCCATTGCCGCCTGTCGGTCGCGGAACCCGCGGACGAGGCGGCGAGCAACCAGCCGCGCCCCTCGCATATCCGCGTCGCGACCAAATATCCCAATATCACCCGCCGCTATTTCGAGCGCCAGGGCGTGCAGGCCGAATGCGTGAAGCTCAACGGCGCGATGGAGCTGGCGCCCTCGCTCGGCCTGTCGCGTCGGATCGTCGATCTGGTGGAATCGGGCCGCACGCTCAAGGACAATGGCCTGGTCGAGACCGAAGTCATCACCCAGGTTTCCGCCCGGCTGATCGTCAACCGCGCCGCGCTGAAAAAGGACCATGCCCGATTGGGGCCGCTGATGTCCGCATTCCGCGATCTGGCCGCAGAACGCAGGCAGGCCGCATGACGCTTCGTCTTTCCACCCGCGACAAGGATTTCGCTCAGGCTTTCGACAAGCTGGTTCGTGGCCGGCGCGAGAGCGATATCGAGGTCAGCCGCGACGTCGCCGCGATCATCGCCGATGTGAAGGCGCGCGGCGATGCGGCGCTGGCCGACTATACCGCGCGCTTCGACGACCATAGCCTCGACGGCAATGGATGGAGCATCGGCAAGGACGCGTGTGCTGCCGCCTATGCCGCGCTGTCGGACGATCTGCGCGCCGCGCTCGATCTCGCCGCGAACCGCATCCGCGCCTATCATGAAGCGCAGCTGCCTGAGGATCGCGATTACAAGGACGCTGCGGGCGTGCGCCTCGGAGCGCGCTGGAGCGCGGTCGATGCGGCGGGGCTGTACGTGCCGGGCGGCAGGGCAGCCTATCCC
>NZ_LSIS01000013.1:0-3172 GCF_001556365.1 Blastomonas sp. CCH1-A6
CGAGCTCGAGCATCGCGTCGATGGGACGGTGCCGATCACGCTACGCGAGGAAGCGAACCAGATCTACGCTTGGGACGAGGAGGAAAGCGCGCCGGTCCTGGCCAATAACGGCCTTGGCTACAACCGTGCCGAGAACCCCATCGTCATCGCGATCGACGACAGCGGCGCAGTCATCCCGACGCCTGGTAGTCCCGTAGTCAGCACGGTGCGAAACGAGTTCGGCGAGCCGCGCGACCCGGCGCAGCTGCTCAACGATTCGCTGAGCGTCACGCAGGGCGGCCGCGTCGGGTATGAATCGCAAGAGGGCCGGGTCGAGGTATTCCGCCTCACCCCTCGCCTGCTCGAAACCGCGCCCGCATCTGCGATCACGCAGGTCGAGAGCGATCTCGACAGCCTGCGCCGCGCGGTCACGCTGGCCTTGCGCGAGACAACCGGCGTTCGCCAGACGCTGCGCGACGCTGGCGTTTATGTGGACCCGGTTAACGGCACGGTGAACATCAGCGCGATCGACCAGACGCGCGAGCGGATCAATGAGGTCGGCATCATCCTCGATGCGCAGCAGGCCACGATCAACCTCAAGGCCAGCGTCAACTATGTCGACGAGCAGATCATCCTGGCTGTGCTCAACCCCGAGCAGGCGGCGGAGCTTGGCCCGCTCATCACCCGGCTGACGCAGGCCGAGACCGATATCGACGGCTTGAACGCCACGGTCATCACGAAGGCGTCGGTGGTGGACCTCAACCTGCTCGGCGGGCGCGTGACCACTGCCGAGAGCGACATCGACGCGCTGCAGGGCGAGATCACACTCAAGGTCAGCAACACCACGTTCGACGAGCTGGCAGACCGCGTGACCAACGCCGAGACGCAGCTGGAAGCCATTCCCGATGCTGCCTCGATCACGAACTCGGTCACCGCCACCCGCCTTGTGCAGCGACAAGTTGACGACCTCACCGATGCGAACATCCTGGGGCTCATTCTGGGCGATCGGGCCAAGCGCGATCAGGTGGCCGCGATTGCTGCGGCGCGGAACGAGCTGGGCGCACGCATCACCGAGGAAGGCGAGGCGCAAGCGCGGTTTGCCGTGGCGCTGCAGACCCGGGTCGGCGCGGCGGAAAGCTCGATTGCGACCGAGATCGTCACGCGCTCCAACCAGTTCGGGTCACTGGCGCAATCGCTGACCAATCTCGAGGCGCAGTTCGATACCGGGGTCGGCACGCTGCAGGGCAATATCGACGCTCTGGCGCAGGTTGTGACCGATGAGACCGGCGCGCTGTCCACGACGATCAGCGAGGTCAGCGCGGCGCTTACGCAGGAAATCACCGACCGCGAGGAGGCGGTCGATACGGTCGATGCGCGCGTGACGTCTGTCGAGGAGGCCAGCGTTGAGCGCGATGGCGAGATTCGCGGTCTCATCACGCGCCAGGCGACCGCCATTCGTGGGTCGCAAGAGGATGCGGCGCGTTTTCAGGATGGCGTTATCAGCGGACTGGTTCTCGGCGATCGGGCAGCGCGCCAAGCCAGCCAGCAGATTGCGTTCGCGCGCGAGGAAATCGTGACGCAGCTGACCGACCTTGAAAGCGGCATGGCGTCCAGCTTGTTCGCGCTCGGCCTGCGCATCGGTGCGGCGGAGGGCTCAATCCGCGAGCTCGACCGGATCGTCATCGAGAACAACACCACGCTGGTCCAGAGCATCGACACGCTGCGGCTTGATACCGAGGTGCTGGTCGGCGGGACGAACACCCGGGTCGATGCGGTTGAGAGCGATCTCGGCAACACGATCGGCCGCGTTGGCACGCTCGAGGAAGATCTTCCGGCAGGCCTCGCGGATGAAGCTGAAGCGCGCACGGTCGCCATTTCCGGCGCTATCACCGCCGAGCGCGTGCTCTGGCAGGCGGGCGATAGCCTCATCGCGTCGGACCTCTCTACGCTGACCACGACGGTCGGCGAGAACACCGCGACGCTGGTCACGTTCGGCGAGAGCATCGACGGGCTCAAGGCGCGCTGGGGCGCCAAGGTCTTGGTTGGCAACCGCATCGGCGGCTTTGTGCTGAACGGCACAGAAGATACCATCGACGCGACGTTCGTCTCCGATACCTTCTCAGTGGTCGATCCCGACACCGGGCAGGAATACCTCTACGCCGACGAGGACGGCCTTCGCCTGCAAAACGGCAAGGTCGTGATGGACAACGGCACCAACATGCTGGTGCAGGGCGCGGGCTTCGGGGTCGATAGCGAGTTCATCATGTGGTTCGGCCCGTCTGGACCGATTGCTGGGTGCAACAAGGATGACGCGCTGTTCTACCTCGATATCACGGGGGACGGTGTTTACGGCCTGCGCCTGGGTTCCAACTTCTACAAGAACAGCGGCACCGGCACCTCGACTGCGAACAACGCGGAGATCATCGTTGGCCCGTTTGTCACAGACGGCGGCGTCAAGCAAATCGGGGTAACCTACCAATACCGCCGCCTCGTCCAGATCACCGACGCCTTTGCCTATACCGGCACGCCGCAGGCTGTCCTGCGCGTCGAGCGGAAGGTTGGCGAGGGCAGCTACACCACGGTCGGTGATTATACCTTCAACGGCACGGCATCGGGTGAAGATGGCTTTGGACCATCGGAACCCGGCTCGGCCCTCATCCAGATCACTGGCGGCGCGAGCTTTACCGACAACACCGGCGGGACCGCTGATTTTACCTATCGCGTGAGCATCATCAGCCGCTCGGTCGGCGGCCTGACATCGACCGTAAGTTTGGAGGACGAACTGCGGCAGCAAGTGACCCTGATTAGCACAGAGCAGATTACCTAGGAGCGAAAGCAATGGTCGCGTTTTACAATACCGGCACGGTGAGCATCACCAGCGGTCAGACTGCGCTCACTGGCGTCGGTACTGAGTGGAACGAGAATGTCAGGCCGGGCATGGCGGTCGAGTTCTTCGATGAGCATGGCTCTTTCGAGATCGCATCCGTAAACAGCAACACGTCGATCACGCTGGCGCGGCCGCGCACCGGGGGCAACCTCTCCGGTGCAGCTTACCAGATCGTGCCCATCCGTGGCTTGGATATCGCAAACCAAGACCTGCTAACCGAGCTCATCACCTATTACCAGGATGTCGTTCTCGGCATCGGCGCGGGCAAGTTCCCCGATGGAACGGCTGCGGCTCCGGCGGGCACAT
>NZ_LSIS01000137.1:0-1033 GCF_001556365.1 Blastomonas sp. CCH1-A6
GATGCGAAGGCTAGCCAGCGAGCTGGCTAGCCTTCGCATCTCTCCCCTGAAGGGGAGAGAGCGGGTCACCCTAGCGCCCCGCCATTTCCTTCACCCGGGCCAGATACGTCCGCCCCACCCTCAGCTCGCTGCCATCGGCGAGACACGCGAACCACACGCCGCCGCCATTGTGGCGGAGCGACGTGATATAATCGTTGCGCACGATGTGCGAGCGGTGGAGGCGGACGAAGCGCGCCGGGTCGAGCCGTTCCTCGAGCGTCTTGATCGTCTCGTGCATCAGATAGCTGCGCGTGCCGACATGCAGCCGCATGTAATCGCGCTCGGCATCGATCCGCTCGATCAGGTCCGCGTCGATACGCTTGAGTTCGCTACGGTGCGGCACCCAGAATTCGCGCACCCAGTCGCCCTGCGCGGGCGGAGTAGCGGGCGGGTTGGCGAGCACCGCGCTGCGCCGTTCGAGCACGCGCGCGACCGCGCGTTCAAGCCGGTCGGTGGCGACAGGCTTGAGCAGATAATCGATCGCGGCGAGGTCGAACGCCTCGACCGCGAACGCCTGATAGGCGGTGACGAAGATGATCGCGGGCGACTGCCCGGTCTTGCCCAGCGCGCGCGCGACGCCCATGCCGTCGAGCCGCGGCATGTTGATGTCGAGAAACACCAGTTCGGGCTTGAGCTGTTCGGCAAGCCGCAGCGCGGATTCCCCATCGCTCGCAGTGCCGACCAGGCTGATCCGCGGCAGCCGCGCGCACAGCAGCTGCAACCGTTCGACCGCGAGCGGCTCGTCGTCGACGATCATCGTGCGCAGCGGGGCGGCGTTGCTCTCAGCAGTCATCGCGCACCGCCGGCAAGGTCAATTCCACCACAAAGCCTCCTTCAAACGGGACATGCCATTCGATCCGTGCCGAGCTGCCATAGCGCGCGTCGAGCCGGTCGCGGACATTGGCCAGCCCAATGCCGCTGCCCTTGTCCGAATCGGTCGGGATGACATCGCCATCGTCGCTGACCGTCAGGTGCAGCACGCCATCGGCCTCGC
>NZ_LSIS01000138.1:0-727 GCF_001556365.1 Blastomonas sp. CCH1-A6
CGATCTGCGCGCAGTCTTCGTTCCACGGAGCCCCGCCAAGATCGAGAGTCCAGTTTGTCTGTGCCATTCAAGCCTCCTTTGCTTGAACGGCACCTCCCCCTTCTCTTTCGCAGGCAGAGTTTCCGCTGCAGGTCGGCTCGGCTTGCAAGCACCGGGCAAAAGAAAAGGCCCGCCCGCGACGAATGCGCGGACGGGCCTTCCCGATGTGACCGGCGCGGGTCGCGGCACCGGTCACGGGGGGCTTGTCCCGGTCAGGCGTCGACGCTCGCGCGCGTCTTGCCCTTGGGTGCCGGAGCGGTGCTGTCGCCCAGACCGTCGCCGGTGGCAGCAGCGCTGTCAACGCTGCGGTCGCTGGCCGGTTCGTCGCCGGTGGCAGTCAGCGGCGGCAGGGCGCCTTCACTCTCGCTGCCGAAGCCGTCGAGCGAGGCCTTGGGCTTCGAGCGGCGCCAGGCGACGTTGTAGCTGCCATCGTTCTGCTGGAACATGGCGACCGGGATCGGCGCCGAGAGGCTGGGATCGTCGATCTGGCCCGAGAGGAAGCACTCGCCGGTCTCGTTCGACGAGTATTCCCAGAGCGCGCCGATCTTGACCCAGCTGCGGCGGTCCGCCGAGAGCGCCATGAGGTCGAACTTGGGTGCCCGCTCGTTGGTGGATTCGAAGGCCCGCAGCGCAACCGTCGCGCTGAAGGTCAGGGTGGTGATGCGGCCGATGTGAACGCCTTCTGCGT
>NZ_LSIS01000139.1:0-3053 GCF_001556365.1 Blastomonas sp. CCH1-A6
ATGATCGACGGTTCGCCCGCCAGCACGTCGCGGATGATGCCGCCGACGCACGCGGTGATCACGCCCATCATTACGGCGGGCAGCGGATCGACGCCGAACTGCATCGCCTTGGCCGCGCCGAAAACGCTGTACGCGCCGAGGCCGACGGCATCGAACCAGTCGAGCATCCGCCCCTCCCACCAGCGCTGCGGGGTGACCCAGAGCAGTGCGGAGACTGCCAGCACCACGACGAGCACGCGCGAATTGACGATCCAGAATACCGGCGCGCCGATCAGCAGATCGCGCACCGTGCCGCCGCCCACGCCGGTGACGAGCGCGAAAAAGGTGAAGGTGACGAACGTCTGCCGCTTCGCCGCCGCCGCCAGCGCGCCCGATGCCGCGAACACCGCGATGCCGAACATGTCGAGCGTGCCGAGGATCGTGCCGAGATCGATCGCGGCGGGCAGCGGGCCAGGAGAGAGGGGGCTGGTCATGCAACAGCTCTAAGGGAGTGAGGCCTTGAATACACGCTCATGCGTCATCCTGAACTTGTTTCAGGATCTATCGTGCCCCAACAACCGAAGCTGCGCGAGGATAAATGGACCCTGAAACAAGTTCAGGGTGACAGGGTGATTGACCGGTGTCGTGCGACACCCTGAGTGCAATATGGAGAAATCACCCCCACCGAACCCTCCCCCATCGAGGGGGAGGGCTTTTTGGGGAGAGAGCGGCCTTCGCCTCAGATATGGATCGGCTTGCCCTGCACCGCCATCGCGGCTTCCTTGAGCGCTTCGCTGTGCGTCGGGTGGGCGTGGCAGGTGTACGCGATGTCCTCGCTGGTGCCGCCGAACTCCATTGCCTGCGCGGCCTGCGCAATCATCGTGCCGCCCAGCGAGGCGATGATCCACACGCCGAGCACGCGGTCGGTCTTGGCGTCCGAGATCACCTTGACCAGCCCGTCGCCCTCGTGATTGGTCTTGGCGCGCGAATTGGCCATCATCGGGAACTTGCCGACCTTGATCTCGCCGCGCTCCCTGGCCTGTTCCTCGGTCAGGCCCACGCCCGCGATCTCGGGCATGGTGTAGACGACGCTGGGGATGATGTCGTGATTCACGATGCCCGTGAGCCCTGCGATATTCTCGGCAACGGCAATGCCTTCGTCCTCGGCCTTGTGCGCCAGCATCGGGCCGGGCACGCAATCGCCGATCGCCCAGATGCCGGGGACCGTGGTCTGGAAATCATGATCGATCTCGACCTGGCCGCGACCATTGACGGTCAGCCCCGCCTTGTCGAGCGCCAGGCCATCGGTGTTCGGGCGGCGGCCGATCGAGACCAGCACCACATCGGCTTCGATGGTTTCCGCGTCGCCCCCAGCAGAGGGCTCGACGGTCAGCACGGCCTTGCCGTCCTTGACCTCGGCGCCGGTGACCTTGGTCGACAGCTTGAACTGGATGCCCTGCTTCTTGAAGACCTTGTTCGCTTCCTTGCGGATCTCGCCGTCCATGCCGGGCAGGATCTGGTCGAGATATTCGACAACGGTGACCTTGGCGCCGAGGCGCTTCCACACGCTGCCGAGTTCCAGGCCGATCACGCCGCCGCCGATGACGACCATGTGACCGGGCACCTTGGCCAGTTCGAGCGCGCCGGTCGAATCGACGATGATCTGCGCGTCATTGTCCACGGTGATGCCGGGCAACGGGGTGACCGACGAACCGGTGGCGATGACGATGTTCTTGGCGCGGTAGCTCTTACCCGCGACATCGACGGTATCGGCAGAGGTGAACGCGGCATGGCCCTTGAGCCATTCGACCTTGTTCTTCTTGAACAGATATTCGATGCCGCCGGTCAGCCCCTTGACCGCATCGCGGCGCTGCGCATGCATGGTCTCGAGATCCAGTTCGACGGTGCCCTTGATGCCCAGCTTGGCGAGCTTGCCGCTTGCGGCTTCCTCGAACAGTTCGGACGCGTGCAGCATCGCCTTGGAAGGGATGCAGCCGACATTGAGACAGGTGCCGCCCAGCGTTGCGCGGCTTTCGACGCACGCGGTCTTCAGGCCCAGCTGCGCCGCACGGATCGCCGCGACATAGCCGCCAGGGCCAGCACCGATCACCAGAACGTCGAAATCATAATCAGCCATTTTCAAACTCCATCGTGCGTTCGGGCCATATCAAACCCGTCTGGCACTGTCTTTCCCGTCATTCCCGCGAAAGCGGGAGTCCCGCTTGGTCGCGGTCGGGGGCAGAAGCGGGACCCCCGCCTGCGCGGGGGTGACGAAGAGATACGCTGTCGGTTCCGCCCGGCCCTTCGACTTCCGTTACAGATCGATCAGCAGCCGCGTCGGATCCTCGATCGCTTCCTTGATCGTCTTGAGGAAGGTCACCGCCTCGCGGCCGTCGATCAGGCGGTGGTCATAGCTGAGCGCCAGATACATCATCGGACGCGCGGCGATCGAGCCGTCGGGCATCACGACCGGGCGCTGGTCGATGCGGTGCAGGCCCAGCACTGCGCTCTGCGGCGGGTTGATGATCGGGGTCGACATCAGCGATCCGAACACGCCGCCGTTCGAGATGGTGAAGGTGCCGCCCTGCATCTCTTCCATCTTCAGCGTGCCGTCCTTGGCGCGCTTACCGAAATCGGCGATGGTCTTCTCGATGCCCGCGAACGACAGGCTCTCGGCATTGCGGATCACGGGCACGACCAGGCCGTTGGGCGCGCTGACCGCGACCGAGATATCGGCATAATTGTGATAGACGATCTCGTCGCCCTCGATCTGCGCGTTGACCGACGGCACGTCCTTGAGCGCCAGGCACGCGGCCTTGGCGAAAAAGCCCATGAAGCCGAGACGCACGCCGTGCTTCTTCTCGAACAGGTCCTTGTAGGTGTTGCGCGCTTCCATCACCGCCGTCATGTCGACGTCGTTGAAGGTGGTCAGCATCGCCGCCGTGTCCTGCGCGCTCTTCAGGCGCTTGGCGATGGTCTGGCGGATGCGGGTCATGCGCACGCGCTCGGTCTCGCGACCGGCACTGCCGCTGGCGACCGGTGCGGCGGCAGCGGCAGTGCCGGTCGCGAGACCG
>NZ_LSIS01000140.1:0-29467 GCF_001556365.1 Blastomonas sp. CCH1-A6
GGTCTATTCGGCCACCGTGCGCGTCGGGTCGAACATCGATTCGGTCGACCAGATGCTGATGCTGGCCATGCCCGACGCCAAGGTGCGCGTCAGCACGCTCAACGGCGTGGTGCTGCTCACCGGAACGGTGGGTGCGCCCGAGGACAGCGCCGAAGCCGCGCGCCTGGTCCAGGCCTTTGTCGGCGATAACGTGAAGGTCATCAGCCGCCTCTCCACCGCCACCCCGATGCAGGTCAACCTGCAGGTGCGGATTGCCGAAGTCAGCCGATCGCTGGTCAAGGAAATCGGCGCGAACCTGCTGACGCGTGACCTGACCGGAGGCTTCCAGTTCGGCGTCAGCCGCGCATCGCGCAATTTTGCGGCGATCGGCAACACGATTGACGTCAGCACATTGCCGCGCATCGATGCCTCGGCCCAGTTCGGCCTGCCGGCGGGCTCGCTCAGCCTGCCGTTCAACCCGTCGACCGGCCAGTTCGTCACCGGGGGGACCACCACCACCTTCAACAACGTGCTCGACGGCAAGACCGCTATTCAGGCTGCAGGACGTCTGTTCGGCGTCGATATCGCCAGCGCGTTCGACCTCGCCGAGCAGGTCGGGCTCGTGACCACGCTGTCGCAGCCCAACCTGACCGCGCTGTCGGGCGAAACCGCTGACTTCCTGGCGGGCGGCGAATTTCCGATCCCGATCAACCAGGGCCTCGGCACCACCACGATCGAATACAAGAATTTCGGTGTCAGCCTGGCCTATACGCCGACGGTACTGGCCAATGGCCGGATCTCGATCCGCGTACGGCCCGAAGTGTCCGAACTGTCGTCCGCCGGATCGGTGACGCTGAACGGTTTCCAGGTGCCCGCGCTGACGGTTCGCCGCGCCGAAACCACGGTGGAACTGGGATCGGGGGAAAGCTTCATGATCGCCGGCCTGCTCAGCAACAACTCGCAGAATCTGGTCGACAAGGCCCCGGGTCTCGGCGACGTGCCCGTGCTGGGCAATCTGTTCAAATCGTCCAATTTCCGCAAGGGCGAGACAGAACTGGTGATCGTCGTGACGCCGTATCTGGTGAAGCCGGTCAACGCCAACGACATCAAGCTGCCCACCGACGGCTATCGCTCTCCCGACGATCTGCAGCGCCTGATCAACCATCAGAATGCGGATGGTGTCTCTGGCGGCGAGCGTCCCAAGCCGAGCGTTGCACCGACAGAAGGCAGGGGCGGGCCGGATTTCGGCGCGCTGCCCGATCAGCCGCGCGCACTGCCCCAATCTGCGTCCAAGCCGCAGCGCGAGGCCAGACAGGGCAAGGCGAAACAGGGTGACAAGTCTGCCGGTCTCGCTGCGGCCCCCGGTTTTTCGTTCGATTGAGGCCAGAACCCGCTTTGAGGAGATTAGCAATGCGCGCTTATCATGCAGCTATCGCAGCAGCGGCCATCCTGACCTTGTCGGGTTGCGGCAACATGGCCAGCAACCGGGGCCTGGATAGCGTCCACCAGGCCGTCGTATCGCGGAGCAACTACACGCTCGACCTGAACGCGGCAGGTGGATCGCTGCCCGCGCAGGAGCAGCGCCGGCTGGCCGAATGGTTCGAGGCAATGGACCTGGGCTATGGCGACCGCGTCTCGATCGACGATCCGGCCGGCCGCAATGTCGTGGTCAAGTCCGCGATCGAGGCCGCAGCTTCGCGCCATGGCCTGCTGGTCAACGACGTGGCACCGGTCACCACCGGCGAGATTGCACCCGGTGCGGTACGGGTCGTGGTAACGCGCAGCACTGCCGAGGTGCCGGGCTGTCCCGACTGGAAGACCAAGCTCGAGATGAACTATCGCAACGCGACCAGCAGCAATTTCGGCTGTGCCTTCAACGCGAATGTCGCGGCGATGGTCGCGAACAAGGAAGATCTGGTGCGGGGCGAGCCGGGGGCTCTGACCACCTCGACCCAGCGTTCGGACACCGCCATCAAGCAATATCGCGAGACCCCGCCGACCGGCGCTCAGGGCCTGAAGCAGGGCGCGACCCAGCAGGGAGGATCGCAGCAGTGAACGCACCCTGGAAACCGGGCATGACGGCCAATCGCGACCAGTTCGCGGCCTTTGTCTGCGACGAGGCGACGCTCGACATCGTGCGCGCGATGGCGATCAACATGGGCTGGCCGCCGGAAAAGTGCAGCAAGGGCGGCCTGCGCAATGCAGTCCAGTCGCTGTCGATCACCGCAAGCCCCAACATCCTGCTGGTCGATCTTTCGGAATCGGGCGATCCGCTCAATGACATCAACGCGCTGGCCGAGGTCTGCGAGCCCGGTACCGTGGTGATCGCCATGGGCCAGGTCAACGACGTGCGGCTGTATCGCGACCTGATCGCGAGCGGCCTGCACGACTATCTGCTCAAGCCCGTGGGGCCGGATCAGATCCGCGATACCATCCTGCAGGCGCAGGCGATGCTGAACGCACCCAAGGCAGGCGAAGCGGCGATCGAGCGCGCGCATGTCGGCATCATGGTCATCGGCACGCGCGGCGGCGTCGGCGCATCGACCGTGGCCACGTCGCTCGCATGGCAGCTCAGCAAGAATGCCGGTCGCATGACCGCGCTGCTCGACCTCGACCTGCATTTCGGCACCGGCGCACTGACCATGGACCTGGAGCCAGGTCGCGGTCTTACCGACGCTATCGACAATCCCAGCCGCATCGACGGCCTGTTCATCGAACGTGCGATGATCAAGGCCAATGACAAGCTGTCGATCCTCTCGGCCGAGGCGCCGATAAGCTCACCGCTGATCACCGACGGCACCGCCTTCTTCCAGCTGCAGGAAGAATTCCGCCACGCGTTCGAGAACACCGTGGTCGACCTTCCCCGCCAGATGCTGATCGACTATCCGCATCTCGTCGCCGAGACCAACATGGCAGTGCTGGTGACCGAGCTGACGCTCGCCTCGGCACGCGACGCGATCCGGCTGCTTGCCTGGCTCAAGTCGAACGCACCCGCTGCGCGGGTGATAGTGGTGGCGAACAAGGTGCAACCGGCCGCGCTGGAGATCAGCCGGGCCGATTTCGAAACCACCATCGAGCGCAAGATCGATTTCCTCATCCCCGCCGATCCCAAGACCGCCGCCCAGGCTGCCAAGCTGGGTCAGCCTTTCTGCGAGGCGGGCAAGTCGACCAAGGCTGGCGCGGTGATGAAGGCGCTAACCGATCGGTGCCTCGGCCTGGCCGAGGAAGAGGCCGCAGCGGAAAAAGACACCGGCGGCGCCAAGAAGTCGCTGCTCGGCAAGTTTGGTGATTTCAAGTCGCTGCTTCCGGCCAAGCCGGGCAAGGCTGCAAAGGCCGCCAAGAAGTAACCGGTACCGCCGCGCCATGTTGGCCAGCGGCGGCCCGAAATCGCGGGTGAAGAGCGCATGGAAATGGTGCAGACATTGCTGTTGGCGGCGGGCATTGCGAGCGTCTTCGGTCTGCTCGTCATGGCGTTTTCCGGCCCGTCGGAGCGCAAGGAGTTGCAGCGCCGCATCCTGATGGTGCGCGAGCGCTACAGCGAAAATGCCAGCGCCAAGGTCGAGGCGCAGATGCGCAAGGCCATCGCCAACCGCAAGCCGCGCTTCAACCAGACCGGCGAAGAGCTTACCAAGGTGCAGATGCTCGCGCGCCGCTTGGCGATGACCGGCAAGAACTGGTCCGTGGTCCAGTTCGGGCAGGTCGTGGCCGGCCTGGGCCTGCTTGTCGCGATGGCAGTCTATTTCCGCACAGGGCAGCTGATGATGAGCCTGTTCGTCGGTTCGGCGCTGGGCTTCGGATTGCCGCACATGGTGGTCGGCCATTTCATCAAGCGGCGCCTCAACCAGTTTACCGCACGCTTTCCCGACGCGATCGACCTGCTGGTGCGCGGCCTGCGCTCGGGCCTACCGGTGACCGAGACGCTCACCGTGGTGGCCAAGGAAATTCCCGGCCCGGTGGGCGAGGAATTCAAGCTGGTGACCGAGCGGATCAAGATCGGCCGATCGATGGAAGACGCGTTGCAGGAAAGCGCCAACCGGCTGCAGACGCCTGAATTCAACTTCTTCTGCATCACCCTCGCGATCCAGCGCGAGACCGGCGGCAACCTTGCCGAAACGCTCTCGAACCTCGGCGCCGTACTTCGCTCGCGCGCGCAGATGAAGCTCAAGATCCGGGCGCTGTCCTCGGAATCCAAGGCATCGGCCTATATCGTGGGTTCGCTGCCCTTCCTGGTGTTCATGATGATCTGGTGGGTGAATCCCGAATATCTGGCCGGCTTCTTCGTCGAGGAACGGCTGATGATCGCCGGCATCGGCGGCCTGGTGTGGATGGGCATCGGCGTGTTCATCATGGCCAAGATGGTCAGCTTCGAAATCTGATCGGGGGCAAGGAACGATGCAGGAAGCAGCCAATCCTACCCTGATGGGAATCGACGTGATCTTCGTGGCGACCTTGCTCGCTGCGGTGGCGACGCTCGCGGTGCTGATCGCGATCTATGCCGCGACCACGGTGCGCGATCCCATGGCCAAGCGGGTCAAGGCGCTGAACGAGCGGCGCGAGCAGCTCAAGGCGGGAATCACCGCCTCCACCGCCAAGAAGCGCGCCAAGATCGTTCACAAGAACGACACCACCGACAAGATGCGCAGCACGCTGCAATCCCTGAGGGTGCTGCAGGACGAACAGCTCAAGGCCGCGCAGCAGAAGCTGGCCCAGGCCGGCATCCGCTCCAAGGACGTGGCGGTATCGATCATCTTCGGCCGCATGGTGCTACCGATCGCGCTGGGCGGCCTCGCCGCGCTGCTGATCTACGGCCTGGACGTGCTGGTGCCCGACTGGTCGCCGATCAAGAAATTCGGCCTGTTCGCTGCCATCCTGATCGGCAGCTACAAGGCGCCGGACCTGTTCGTGCAGAACATGATCACCAAGCGCACCGACGCCATCCGCAAGGGCCTGCCCGACGCGCTCGACCTGCTGGTGATCTGCGCCGAGGCGGGTCTCACCGTCGATGCCGCCTTCAACCGGGTCGCCAAGGAACTGGGCCGCGCCTATCCCGAGCTGGGCGATGAATTCGCGCTGACCGCGATCGAACTTGCGTTCCTGACCGAGCGCCGCCAGGCCTTCGAAAACCTGGCGTATCGCGTTGCGCTGGAATCGGTGCGCGGGGTGGTGACGACGATGATCCAGACCGAGAAATACGGCACGCCGCTTGCCTCCGCGCTGCGCGTGCTCTCGGCCGAATTCCGCAATGAGCGCATGATGCGCGCCGAGGAAAAGGCCGCACGCCTGCCAGCGATCATGACCGTGCCGCTGATCCTTTTCATCCTGCCGACGCTGTTCGTCGTCATTCTCGGCCCGGCGGCCTGCTCGATCGCCGATGCCTTTTCCAAGCAGTGACCGGGCCGGCCACTGGCCACCGATCACGATGAAAAAAGGGGCGGCAACCGTAGCCGGTGCCGCCCCAGGTCACTGATGTTCACCGCCCGATGGTGTCCGATCAGGCGGTGTCCCCCATCAATCCCTTGCGTCAGTATTTCGCGCGCACGGTGATGCCGTACATGCGCGGTTCCTCGACGAAACCGATACGCGAACGCGTGCCCGCACCACCGCGCAGCGGGGTGTTGGCGGTGATGCCGCGCGTGATCTCGTTGTTGAGGTTGGTGCCCCACAGTTCGAACGAGAAGCGGTCGTCCGGCGTGGTGAAGCCAAGCCGCGCGTTCATCTTGAAATAGCTTTCCTGGATGTCGAGCGGGATCGGCAGGCCATTGCTGTCCAGCGGCGAGGTGCTGGTGCGGCGGTCGTCCGAATAGTTGATGTTGAAATTGGCCAGCATCTTCCATCCGGAATCGGTGATCTCCTTGTCATAGGTGATGCCGAACACGCCGGTGAACTTGGGCGCGTTGGTGAGGTCCGCACCGCAAAGGCTGCGGATCGTCGCCAGCGTCTGCGCCGTGCCGACCACGCCCGCAGCGCAATTGCGCGGATAGCGGGCATCCGCATAGGTGACCGCAGCATTGACCGAGATGCCCGATTCGAACTGGCCGAACATTTCCAGCTCGACACCGGTCGACTTGGCCGCGCCGACGTTGAACGTCTGGAACTGGACACCGGTGAACTCGAGGACCTGGAAGTCCTTCATGTCCATGTGGAATACGGCAAGGTTCGCGCGGATGCGGCCATTGGCGAACTCGGTCTTGATACCCGCTTCATAGGCATCGACCTTTTCCGAATTGAAGCGCGGATCGGCACCCAGGGCGGCCGCTGCCGGGTCGAGGTTGAAACCGCCCGACTTGAAGCCATGGCTGAATCCCGCATAGGCCAGGAAGCCGTTGTTGCTGTTATAGGCGAGCTGCGCGGTATAGGTCAGCTCGTCATCCTTGAAGACGAGATTATATTCACGCGGCAGCGGCAAGCCGGGGATCGAACTGGCAAGCACGGTCCCGCCCGTGCCCGGCACGGTGATGCCGACCGACGTCGCGAACGGGAAGCAGGTCAGGCCCAACGCACCGGCGCGAAGCGCTGCGGGGATCGCTCCTGTGATCACGCCGTTGACGATCGCCTGGCAGGCAGGCGAATTGGCGGCCAACTGATCGAAGCTGCCCCGCTTCTTTTCGTCGACATAGCGTGCGCCGAGCGTCAGGCTGAGATTGTCGGTGAAGTTGATCACGTTATGCGTGAAGATCGAGAAGCTCTCGGCGTCCTGTCGGAACTGGTTTATCGCGAAATTGCCCGCCGCATTGACCGGCACGCCGCCATTGCCCAGCGCGGTCAGCGCGAACAGCGGATTGACCCCGGCAAGGTTGGCGAAGTTGCCGGCGCTCACTGCCCGCTGGTAATCCGGGCCCAGCGTCAGCGTCTGGATCTCGTTGATCTTCTCGTCCGAATAATAGGCACCGACCAGGAAATCGAGCGCATCGTCGAACGCGCTGCCCTGGAAGCGCAGTTCGTGGGTCATCGTCTTGATCGGGCCGCCATTGCTGGGCGTGGTCGGCGCTGATGCCGCACCATTGCCAGAGGTGAAGACGTTGAGACCGACGAAATCCGATTCCTGGTCGGAAGACGCCTCGAAATGGCGGTACGATCCGATATTAGGTCATCTGCACGGGGCCGATGTCCCATTTCAGCTCGCCCGAAAAGCCATATTGCTCGGTATCGTTGTTGAACTGCTGGCTGTTGGTACGCAGTTGCTTGAGCGCCTGCGGCCCCGAGGCAACGACACCGCTATTGGGCAGGCCGTGAAAGGCGAAGAACGGAACCAGTTCGGTCTCACGCACGATAACCGCGTCGCAACAGTTCTCGTCGGCCTTGGCATAATCGCCGATAAGGCGGACGCTGACATCGGGCGAAGGCTCCCAGAGCAGCTGGGCGCGCACGATATAGCGGTCACGATTGCCGCTCTCCGCACCCGGCACGGTGGCACTTTTCAGATAGCCGTCACGCTTACGATAAGCGCCCGAGATGCGCAGACCCAGCTGGTCGGTGACCAGCGGCACGCTGACACCGGCCTGCACGTTGAAGAAGTCGTAATTGCCATAGGTGAAGTTGCCGAACGCCTTGACCTCGGTCAGGTCGGGGCGCTGGGTGGTGATGTTGAGCGCACCGGCCGAGGTATTGCGCCCGAACAATGTGCCTTGCGGGCCGCGCAGGATTTCGAGCCGCTCCAGATCGAGCAGATCGCCCAGCGCAATGCCGGGGCGCGACTGGTAGACGCCATCGATGAACACGCCGACCGAGCTTTCAAGGCCCGTGTTGTTGCCGGTGGTGCCGACGCCACGGATGCGGATCGAGGTGCCCTGGCTTTCGGTCTGCGATGACTGGACGTTGAAGCTGGGCGAGATCGAGGTCAGCGACTTGATGTCCTGCACGTTCTGCCGGTCGAGCTGGGCCGGGCTGACCGCCGTCACCGCCAGCGGAATGTCCTGCACATCGGCCGCGCGCAGCGTCGCAGTCACGATGATGACATCGCGCTCCGGAGCTTGGTCATCGGCTTGCGCATCCTGCGCCTGAGCCATCGATGTCATTGAGACAGTGCAAAGCAAGCCCAGAACGGGCTTCCACAAAGTGCGCATCCTCTTCTCCCACAAGCAACCTGTTGGTTGTGCTTTTGCCCCCCTCACTCTGAAGGTGATGTTGGGTGCGAAGTGAAAGCTGTCACAATGGCTGCCGGAATGCAATTCGTTTTAATTCCCTGATTAAACTTTTGCAGTGCGGCAACAATGGCGGAAATCCTGACCTTTTTATTTGTTGCAATGCAACATCGACCTTCCGTTACGGGAAGGTCACTGTTCCGCAATACCCTCACCCTGCATTTTGCATCGCGGCGATCGACAGGCGTGCCAGCCCGCGGCCTGACCTCGAAATCGGGCTTGCATTGGACGCCGTCGACGCTAGCGTGCGCCTCTTAATCGATCAGTTAAACAAGGTGGAGAGATATGGCGGGTGCACTGGCAGGCGTGACGATCATCGAACTGGCGGGAATCGGCCCTGGCCCGTTTGCGGCGATGATGCTGGCCGATCATGGTGCGCGGGTCATTCGTGTCGAGCGTGCCACCGGTCGCGCTCCCGTCGGCGATTCCGGCAATCGCGATATTCTCAACCGCAACCGCGAGGTGATCGGGGTCGATCTCAAGTCAGCCGATGGCATTGCCCGGGTCCGCGAACTCGTCCGCGCAGCCGACGGGCTGATCGAGGGCTTCCGTCCCGGTGTGATGGAGCGGCTGGGCCTCGGCCCTGACGTCCTGCTCGCCGACAATCCGAAGCTGGTCTATGGCCGCATGACCGGATGGGGCCAGACCGGTCCCTACGCGCCGCTTGCCGGGCACGACATCAACTATATCGCGCTGTCGGGCGCGCTGCACAGCTATGGCCGCGCGGGCGAGAAGCCGACTCCCCCGGTCAACGCCGTGGGCGATTTCGGCGGCGGCGGCATGTTCATGGCGTTCGGCATGGTCGCCGGCATCCTGTCCGCGCGCAGCACCGGCAAGGGCCAGGTGATCGATTGCGCGATGACCGACGGCGCGGCGGTGCTTTCCGCCATGACCTATACCTTCCTCGCCAACGGCCAGTGGCGCGATGAGCGCGGGGTCAACCTGCTCGACACCGGCGCGCATTTCTATGACACCTATGAATGCGCCGACGGCAAGTTCATCTCGATCGGGTCGATCGAACCGCAATTCTACGCGCTGCTGCGCGAGAAGGCAGGCCTTTCCGATCCCGCGTTCGACCTGCAGATGGACCCGCGCCAATGGGGCCCCCTCAAGGAAAAGCTCACCGCGCTGTTCCTTTCGAAGACGCGCGACGAATGGTGCGCGATCATGGAGCATACCGACATCTGCTTCGCCCCGGTGCTGAGCCTCAAGGAAGCGCCCGAACACCCGCACAACAAGGAGCGCGGCACGTTCATCGAGGTGGACGGCATCCTCCAGCCCGCCCCCGCGCCAAGGTTCAGCCAGACGCCTGCACCGCCGGTGCGGATGGGGTAGGCGCTTCCTGCACGTCCAATGATGCGCAAAGGTTGGTCAGTTGCGCGCTGAGGCTCTGCACGACCGATCGTAGGCCGTTGAGCTTTACCTGGGCAGCACACGGATCAATCATGACTTGCGAGGTCGTGATGGTCGAGGAAGTCAGTTGGACCAATTTCAGTTCCACTAGCCAGCGTCCATCGCGGGTCAGGTATACGGTCATCGCTCCATGGCAAACATGATTGCGAAGCTCTACAAAAGGCTGAAACCGATCGAGAGACTGAAGCGCCAGGCGAGCGCGCTTAGCCTCGAGGGCTGATTGGCTCTCCAATACTTCGCGCAACAGTTGGAGCTTATGGCCGAAAGAATGCGCTTTACCGAGCTTCACACATTTCGGAAAACTGCGCGCCAAGAGCAACAGCGCTTCAGCGACTTTGCTTTCCGCCTGCGTAAAGCAATCGAGGCAGCGTCCAAGCCACAGATGCACTTCCTTCTGTGCACCGTCCCAATCGGGCGTTGAGCTCAGAGGGACTATGGGTGAGAAGGCGTTCATGGGCCGACGCTATCACCCTCGCCTTTACCAATGATTGCGCCAGATCGGGTCAAACAAACACGCTCCACCCGGTCGCCTCGACCAGTTCCTCCAGCGCGATCGCGCCGACCATCGAGGTGCCCGAGGCGTTGAGGCCGGGCGACCAGACTGCGATCGCGCCATGGCCCGGCGCGATGCACAGGATGCCGCCGCCGACACCGCTCTTGCCGGGCAGGCCGATGCGATAGGCAAAGTCGCCGCTATTGTCGTAATGGCCGCAGCTCATCATCACCGCGTTGATGCGGCGGCAATTCTCGCGCGTGACCAGCTGCTCGCGGTTGATCGGGTCGCAGCCATCGAACGCCAGGAACAACGCGGCGCGCGCCAGTTGGCGGCAGCTCATCCGCACCGCACACTGGCGGAAATAGGCGCCAAGACTCGCCTCGACCGGGTTGGCCATGTTTCCGAACGCGGCCATGAAATGCGCGAGCGCGCGGTTGCGCGATCCGGTAGCGGACTCTGATTCCGCTACCTCCTCGTCCAACGCAATGCTGTCATCGCCCGATAGCCGGTGGAAGCGCCCAAGCAGTTCCGCCTCGAACGCTTGCGCACCGCTGCGCGCCACCAGCATGTCGGTGACGACAATCGCGCCGGCATTGATCAGCGGATTGCGCGGGATGCCCTTTTCATTTTCCAGCTGCACAATCGAATTGAACGCGCTGCCCGAGGGCTCGCGCCCAACCCGGTCCCAGACATTTTCGCCATAATGCTTGAGCGCAAGCGAGAGGGTGAACACCTTGGAAATCGACTGGATCGAGAACGGCTCATGGCTGTCGCCCAGCGTGACCATGGTCCCGTCCCCCAGCACGATCGCCATGCCGAACTTGGTCGGATCGATCCGCGCGAGCGCAGGGATATAGTCGGCGACCTTGCCGGTGCCGATATGCGGGGTGACCGCAGCCTCGATGCGCGCGGTGATCGCCTGCCAGTCCATGCCCCCTCCCCCAAAATTCGGCGCTGCATTGTTCCGATCGTTGCGCAACCGAACAAAACATAGCAGGGGGAAACGGCATGTCGATTCTTACGCGCCTCATTCCCGACCGGTTCGTGCTGATGCTGCTGCTGACCGTCGCGGTCGCCGCCCTGCTGCCCGTGACCGGGCAGGCGGCGGTCTATGCAGGATACGGCGTCTCGGTCGCGATCTTCATGCTGTTCTTTCTGCACGGCCTGCGCCTGCCGCGCGCCGAGGTGGTGGTCGCGATGAAGAACTGGCGGTTGCAGGGCGTGATCTTCGCCTTCACCTTCGCGTTCATGCCGGTGCTGGGCTGGGCGGCATCGCACGCGCCTGGCGCGCTGCTGCCGCACGGGCTGGTGATCGGGCTGCTGTTCCTCGGCATCCTGCCCTCGACCGTGCAATCGGCGATCAGCTATTCCTCGCTCGCCGGGGGCAATATCGCCGCCTCGGTCATGGCATCGGCGCTGCTCAATCTCGCCGGCATCGTCATGACCCCGCTGCTCGTGGCGCTGCTGATCGGCGCGGACGGGGGCGCGGCGATCAGCAGCGATACCGTGGTCAAAATTCTCGCGATCCTGCTGCTGCCCTTTGCGCTGGGCCAGGCGTCGCAGGGCTGGCTCGGCCCCTGGGCGCTGCGCCACAAACCGCTGCTGACCTTGCTCGATCGCACCTCGATTGCGCTTGCGGTCTATGTCGCGTTCAGCTCTGCGGTAGCGGGGGGCAAGATGCAGACTTTGGGCTGGGCGGCGCTCGCGTTCCTGTGCGCGATCATCCTGGTGATGCTGGTGTTGGCGATGCTGGCGTCCTGGGGGCTGGGCGGGCTCATCGGCCTGCCGCGTGCCGACCGCATCAGCCTGCTTTTCGCCGGATCGCACAAGAGCATCGCCACCGGCGCGCCGCTCGCCGCGATCCTGTTTGCAGGGCCCCAGGCAGGCATCGTCATCCTGCCTGCGCTGATCTATCACCAGTTGCAGCTCGTGCTGTCGGCCCCGCTGGCATCCAGACTGGCGAAACACGCCGAAGCCTGACGCATTTGTGCTTGGCGGCGACCGCGCGGGCAGCGATATAGTCGAGGTCATGAGCACCGCCGCCAGCCCGTTCGCGATCGACAATGCCCCGCCGCTCAACCCGGCCAAGTTCCGCGACCCGCTGGTCACCGCCAAGGGCGAAGCGCGCGCGAGCGTCGCCATGACCCGGCTCGAAACGCTTTGGTTCAACACCGGGACCTTGTGCAATCTGGCGTGCCTCAGCTGCTATATCGAAAGCTCGCCGCGCAACGATGCGCTGGTCTATCTGACGCTGGCCGAGGTCACGACCTATCTCGACGAGATCGCAGCAAGCACCCTGCCCACACGCGAGATCGGGCTGACCGGGGGCGAGCCGTTCATGAACCCGGACATCACCGCGATCCTCGATCTGTGCCTGGCGCGCGGGTTCGAGACGCTCGTGCTCTCGAACGCGATGCGCCCGATGCGGCGGCACGAGGCGGCGCTGCTCGACCTCAAGGCGCGGCATGGCGAGCGGCTCACCATCCGCGTCAGCCTCGACCATTATACACAGGCCGTACACGAGGCCGAACGCGGCGCGAACAGCTGGGACAAAGCCTTGTCCGGCCTGCAATGGCTGGCACGCCACGGTTTCCGGATCGCCATCGCAGGGCGGCATCTGGCGCACGAAAGCGATGCGGAGGCGCGCGCCGGCTTTGCCGCGCTGTTCGAACGCCTCGGCCTTGCCATCGACACCGGCAATCCGCAGCAGTTCGTGATGTTTCCGGAAATGGACGCGGCAGCCGACATTGCCGAGATCAGCACCGGCTGCTGGGACATATTGGGCAAGAGCCCCGATATGATGATGTGCGCGACCAGCCGGATGGTGGTGAAGCACAAGGGCGCACATGCGCCGACCGTCGCGGCGTGCACGCTGCTGCCCCATGATCCCGGTTTCGACATGGGCGCGACGCTGGCCGAGGCATCGCGCGCTGTATCGCTCAACCATCCGCATTGTGCACGCTTCTGCGTGCTCGGCGGGGCGAGTTGCAGCTAGGCCGGGGCGCACCTACATAGCGGGCGAGGCGCGTGCCTATCCCGGTCGCGCCAAGCTGACAGGCCGACACACCCCGATGCTCCCCCCCAGAACGCGATCTTCCGGCCAGGCCGTCCCTAGCGGCCGCCTCTCCCGCTTCGCCAGTTTCGGCACCATGGTCGGCGGGGTCGCCGGATCGATGCTCGTTGACGGCACCAAGCAGCTCGCGCAGGGCCGCCGCCCCTCGATCGGCGACCTACTGCTGACCCCTGCCAATGCGCGCAAGATCGCCGATCGGCTGGCGACGATGCGCGGTGCGGCGATGAAGCTGGGCCAGCTGATGTCGATGGACACCGGCGACTTTCTGCCGCCCGAGCTTTCGGACATTCTCGCCCGGCTGCGCGCCGATGCCCAGCACATGCCGCAGGGCCAGCTGCGCAACGTGCTCAACCAGAACTGGGGCCGCGGTTGGGAAAAGCGCTTTGCCAGCTTCGATTTCAGGCCCGTCGCCGCCGCCTCGATCGGCCAGGTGCACCGCGCGAAGACGCTCGACGGGCGCGATCTGGCGATCAAGGTGCAATATCCCGGCGTGCGGCAGAGCATCGACAGCGATGTCGACAATGTCGCTGCGCTGATCAAGCTCACCGGCCTGCTGCCGCCCGAGCTCGACATCGACCCGATGCTGGCCGATGCCAAGGCGCAGCTGCACGAAGAGGCCGACTATGCGCACGAGGCGGCGCATCTGGCGCGCTTCGGCGAGCTGCTCGCAGGACATGCGGACTTCCGCGTCCCCGCATTGCATGCCGACCTCACCACCACCGACATCCTGGCGATGGATTATGTCGAGAGCATCGCGATCGAGGACACCGCGAGCATGGACCAGGCGACGCGCGACGGCATCGTGCTCCGGCTGGTCGGATTGCTGCTGCGCGAGCTGTTCGACTTCCGGCTGATGCAGACCGATCCAAATTTCGCGAATTATCGCTTCGATCCGGCGAGCGGCAAGTTGGTGCTGCTCGATTTCGGCGCGACGCGGGTGGTGACCGACCGGGTCGCCAATGCCTATCGCACGCTTCTGCGTGGCGGGATGCAGCGCGATACCGCCCTGATGCGCGAGGGCGGGCTGACGCTGGGCATGCTGCATCCCGATGCGCCCGAAAGCCACAAGGTGGCGGTGCTGGGCATGTTCGACACGGCGTTCGAGCCGCTACGCATCGACGGACCGTTCGACTTCTCATCCAACGAGATGACGAGCGAACTGCGCGACGAGGGCATGGCCTTCGCCAAGGAGCGCACCTTCTGGCAGGTTCCCCCGGTCGAAACGCTGTTCATCCAGCGCAAGATCGGCGGCGTGTTCCTGCTCGGCGCCCGGCTGAAGGCGAACACCAACGTCCACCGGCTGATCCGCGACGCGGTGATGTAACCCTGGCGCCTATTTGCCCAGCGCGGTCACTTCCTGCCCCGCCGGGCTGGTGAAGGTGAAGCCCGACAGCTTGTTCTTGGCCAGCGTGTTGACGAACGCCTGTGCCTCGTCGGCGCTCTTGAACGGCCCAGTCAGCAGCCGGTTGGTGGCGTTGAGCGGGGTCCACCAGCCCTGCTTGCCCTTGAACAGGGCGGGCGAGGTCGTGGTCAGCCGCTTCCATTCCTTTGAAAGGTCGGCGCGGTTGGCCCCGCCTGCCACCTGCACCCAATAGCGCTTGGGATGCTTGGGCTCGGCCTTCTTCGCAGCCGCAGCCTTTTTCTCGGCCGCCAGCTTGTCCGCTGCCTTCTTGTCCGCCAGCTTCTTGTCGGCCAGCTTCTTGTCTTCTGCGGCCTTCTTGTCTGCAGCCTGCTTGTCGGCGAGCTTCTTGTCCTCTTCCGCCTTTTTGGCGGCAAGTTCCTTCTCGTCGGGCTTTTTGGGTGCCGGTGGCAGCTTGGTAACATCGACCGCATAATCCGCTGGCGCGAGCTCGGCTGCCGGGACCTGAATGCTGGCAATGACCGACGCCAGGCTGACGCGGGCAGGCTCCGGTTCAGATGGCAGCGGCTGCACGGTCGCCGGGGAAGCCCCAGCGCTGGCCGTCGCGGCACTGGCCGCCGCTGGACTGGAACTGGACAAGGTCAAAGGCGCCTGCCCCGGCGCAACGGCATTGGTCGAAGTCACCGCAGAGCCTGCAAGACCCGTCGGCGCTGCCGAGCCTGGCGCGCTGGTCGCAGGCGGAGGGGGCGGCGTCGCGCTCGTCGTTGCCGCAGTCGGATTGGCGACTGAAGTGAAGCCGGGCCGGGGCAATTCGGTCATGCCTGAGAGCACGACCACCTTGTCGTCAGGGCCGATCAGGGGGCCCTGCGCTGCCCGATCGCGCGCGGATGATGGCGCGGGCAGTTCCTTGAGGTCGGTGACCCTGACCGAGGTCGCGAGCGCGAGCTGGTTATCCGCCGGTCGGTCAGGCTGTACGCCGGGCTGCACGCCGGATTGGACGTTGGTCGCCAGGGCAGGACGATCGCCGCCGCCACGTGCCGCGTTGGCCGGGGCCGCCACTGCATTGCGTGACGCTGCACTGCTGTCGGGCAGGGGCTGAACGGTCGCGCGTGATCCGGGCAACGGCTGGACGGTCGCGCGCGCGGTCTGCACATTCTGGATCGTCTGGACGGTCTGCTGCGACGGCGCTGTTGAGCTACCGCGTCCGGGCATCAGCAGATCGGGCGGCGGCACGGGACCCGGGGCGCGCGTCTGAACGGGCACCGGTTGCGCGGCGGCCTGCGCCTGGGCGAGCGCGATCGCCTCGCGCTCCTTCTTCGAAAGCTTGCCCGGGATACGACGCTGCGACTTGTCCACCTTGGCGACCCGCCGACTCTTGGTCTCGGGCGCCGGCCCGAGAGGCTCGCCCGCCGGAATCAGTCCCGCATCGGCGCGCCCCGAACGGACGCGCGGCGTTCCGAGCGATGCATATTGCCGGTTGCGCGGATCGTCCTTGCCGACCGCCGCCGCCGCCGGGAAGTGCCCGAAATGCGCCGCTGCGGCCTGTTGTGCCGGGGTGAGCCTGCCCATGAAGCGGAAAAAGGGCTCGATCGACGCGGCCATGCGCTTGGGCATGGTGGCATCGGCAATCGCTATCGCCCCTTCCGCATCACCGGACACGGCGAGCACGAAGGCGCGCGTGCGCCAGGCCGCGGCGTCGCGCTTGCGCAGCAGCGGATCCAGCTGGGCTTCAGCAGCCGCCCGGTCGCCGGAAATGCCCAACGACAGGGCGTAGCGGCGGATCGTCTCGTCATCGGCACCGCGGCGCAGCGCCAGCTCGTAATCGTCCTGCGCGGCGTTGGAATTGCCGACCAGATCATAGGCGAGCCCCCGGTCTGCGGCATAGACGGTTTCGGGCACGCCCAGCTTCTTCGCCTCGTCAAACAGACGCAGCGCTTCGTACGGATTCTCGTTGAGCAGCAGCGCCGAGCCCAGCCCGGCCTTCACCCGGCCATTGCCAGGCGACATCTCGTCCGCACGCGCGAAGAAGCCGATCGCCGCCTGCGGGTCCTGCAGCAGCAGGGCGGCATTGCCCGCATCGATCAGCGCATCGATGTCGCCGGGATAGAGCGCCAGCCGCTGCAACGCATTCTGCAGCTCGCGCGTGCCCCGCGGCTGCGTGACGTCGAGCGAGCTATAGCCGGTCTCGGGCGCATCGGGCCCCTCTTCCTGCGCCTGGGCAGGGCTGAGCGAAACGCTGGCAACCGCGCAAAGCAGGGTAGCGAAGCGAAGTTTGCGGTGACGCAAAAACGGGGTCAAAGCCATATCGCCCCGTCAGTCGCCCTTTGCAGGAGCGATTGCAAGCGCAGCAGACCGGACAGCACGGCAGGGCGTGTGCGGTATTCGGTGGCTTGCGGGAACCAATTGCCAGCCGGGTGCACAGGCACCCGGCGGGCAGCGGGATTACTGATTGTTCTGGCGACCGAGAAAGCGCGGGATGTTGAGCGGCGGTGCATCGGCACCGTCGTCATCACCCTCGTCCTCGCTGCGCGCACCGCCGCGCGACAGGCTCGACATCCGTTCGAACAGGGTGCCACCGCCGGTGGCGACGCGCGGGGCCTTCGCAACCGGATCGGCAGTCTGCGCGGGCGGCGCAACGAACGGCGCGGGCTCCTGCGGGATCTGGGCGCTGGCGGGATCGAGCAGCAGCTCGTCGGCACCCGCGTCGTCGTCGAGCGACTGCGCCGCAACCCCCAGGTCGAGCGCTTCGGGCTCGGCCGCTGCTACCGGCGCGGGCGCCGGAGCGGGTGCCGGGCGCGGGGCCGCGGCGAAGCTGGGTGCGGGCGTCGGCGCAGCGAAGGCGCGCGGTGCCGCCTGGTTCAGCGAGAACGGACGCGCTTCTTCCTGCCCCTGCTGCATCGCATCGCCATCGATGCCGGTGGCGACCACCGACACGCGGATCTTGCCTTCCAGATCGGGGTTGAACGCGCTGCCCCAGATGATGTTGGCATCGGGATCAACCAGTTCCTTGATATGGTTGGCGGCCTCGTCGACTTCCATCAGGCGCATGTCGTCGCCGCCGGTGATCGAGACGATGACGCCCTTGGCGCCCTTCATCGACACGCCATCGAGCAGCGGGTTGGCGATCGCGCGCTCGGCCGCTTCCAGTGCGCGGCCATCGCCCTCGGCCTCGCCGGTGCCCATCATCGCCTTGCCCATCTCGCGCATCACCGAACGGATATCGGCAAAGTCGAGGTTGATCAGGCCCGGATTGACGATCAGGTCGGTGATCGAGCGGACGCCCTGCTGCAGCACTTCGTCCGCCAGCTGGAACGCTTCCTTGAACGTGGTGTTCGGGTTGGCAACCAGGAACAGGTTCTGGTTAGGAATGACGATCAGCGTGTCGACATTCTTCTGCAGCTCGGCAATGCCCGCTTCGGCGGCACGCATGCGGCGCGTGCCTTCGAAGGTGAAGGGCTTGGTGACGACGCCAACGGTCAGGATGCCGCGATCGCGCGCAGCCTTGGCGATCACGGGCGCCGCACCGGTGCCGGTGCCGCCGCCCATGCCTGCTGCGATGAAGCACATGTGCGTGCCTTCCAGGATCGCCTCGATATCACCGACGGTCTCTTCCGCTGCCGCACGACCGACTTCGGGCCGCGATCCGGCGCCCAGACCCTGGGTGACATCGGGTCCGAGCTGGATGCGCTGCTCGGCGGTCGAGCTGTTCAGCGCTTGCGCGTCGGTATTGGCGACGATGAAATCGACGCCTTCGACGCTAGCCGCGATCATGTTGGCGATGGCGTTGCCGCCAGCCCCGCCGATCCCGATCACCGCAATGCGCGGGCGCAGTTCGTCGACGGTCGGCGGTCCGATGGTGATGCTCATGCCTTAATTCTCCCCTGCTTCATTATTCTGAAGCAAATACCAAAAACCACATTGCACAGATTGATTCGCGAATTCACCCAAAAAATCGGGTTTTTCCACCACTTCCTGCATGGCAAGCGACGAAACGCGCCGCATCGTCAGAAATTTCCGACCAGAGCGCGCCACAAACGCTGCAGAACCGCCGCGCCCGAATGGCGGTGAACCTGCTGATAGCTCGAGGCAACGCTGCGAATATCGACCGGTTCGTCCGCTGCGAACAGCGCCAGCCCCGCCAAGGTCGAGAAGGCCGGGCCAGCATGCGCATCGGGAAGGCCCGCGATGCCGGTCGGGCGACCGATCCGTACGGTGCGGCCCAGCGCCACCTGCATGTGATCGGCCAGGCCGCGCAGCTCCGCGCAGCCGCCGGTGAGCACGATCCGCTGGCCCTGCGCACCGGTAAAGCCGAGCTCCTTCAGCCCCTTGGTGATCTCGCCGATCAGATAGTCGAGCGGCTGGCGGATCACCGAGACGAGCTGCGCGCGGCTGATCGAATGCTTGTCGTCGGTGCGTCCCCCTGCGCCGACCAGCTTGCTGTCCTCTTCGGGCAAGCGCAGATCGATCATGTCATGATTGTCGCGCGGCGAGGATGTCGCGGCCCCATGGAAGCACTTGATCCGCTCGGCCTCGGCGCGGCGCAGTCCGAAGGCCGAGGCGATGGCATCGGTAATGTCCGCGCCACCGAACGGAATGGTGAACAGCCCGACCAGCATGCCGCCGGCATAGAGCGAGATATTGGTCACCGCCGCACCCATCTCGACCAGCGCGACGCCCAGCTCACGCTCTTCCTCGCCAAGCACAGCGGTGCCTGCCGCGATCGGCGCAGCGACGATGCCGCTGACACCGAGATAGGCGGCCGCCACGGTCTGGTCGATATTGCGCACCGGCGCGCCATCGGCGAAGATCACGTGGATGTCGACGCCCAGCCGCTCGGCATGGAGGCCGATGGGCTTCTTGACCCCGGTCGCGCCATCGAGCGTGTAGAGCGCGGGCTGCGCGTGCAGCACCATGCGTCCGCCCGGCTGGATCGTCTCGCGGCCCGCAGCCAGCAGGTGATCGACATCATCCTCGTCGATGCGCCCGCCGCCCAGATCGATCTCGACCCGCGCGATGGTGCTGGTCAGCCCGCCCGAGGTGCAGCCGACATGGACATGGTCGATGTTGAGCCCCGCGATCCGCTCGGCCTGCTCGACCGCCTCGCGCACCGCCAGTTCGGTCGCCGCCATGTCGGTGATATAGCCGCGCTTGACGCCCTCGCTGGCGCGCTGGCCGGTGCCCAGCACCAGCAGCTCGCCCGCGTCGGTGCGCCCGATGATCATCGCGCAGACCTTGGACGAGCCGATATCGAGCGCGCCATAGGTCTTCTCGATCCGGGGGACGGCCGCGCCGCCCTTGCGCCCCTTTCCGCCGCTCATTGGTCCGCTGCCGATGCCAGCGCATCGCCTTCGGGCTTGGCGGGGCTGCGCGGACGGCGCAGATAGGCGCGCTCGGGATCGCGCAGGTCGAAATAGGTCACGCCCTTGCCGAGCAGCCGGTTGACCCCGTCCATCCGCGCGAAATTGATCAGCGCGGCCTGTGACAGATCCTCGCCCTCGGGCAGCGCCAGCACCTCGCCGGTATGGAAGGTCAGATTCCAGCGCCGGTTGCCGACCCATTCAGCCTCCTTGACCTGCGGGGTCAGCGCGGGCGCGGCGTCGAGCAGCTTGGTGAGATCCTTGATCCGCGTATTGGCGCGCTTGCCGACGATGCGCAGCATCTTGGGATCGATCTGGCCGGGGCTCGGCTCGAGCGCGACACCCTCGGCATCGACCAGCATCACACGCCCGCGATCTTCCCACACCGCCAGCGGCTCCCGCTCGACGATGTCGACGATCAGCGTATCGGGCAGCTGGCGGGAGATGCGCGCATCGGCGATCCAGCTGAACCGCGTCAGCTCGCGGCGCAGTTCCTCGAGGTCGACCTGCGGCATCGACCGGTCCTTCTGCGCGAGCACGATCTCGTAGACCTTGAGCTCGTTCATCTTGTCGACGTTGCGGACCTCGACCTTCTTGACCTCGAACCCGGCGCGTCCGGCGGCGAGCGCCATTTCTTCCTGCACCATGCCGGGCAGCCCCATGAACTGCGCGGTGATGACGCCGCCCAGCGCGAGAATCCCCAGAATGCCGATGGTCGCGGCCTTCTGCATCTGCTCTTCGGTAAAGGGCAGCCGGGCGAGGAACGCGTTGGCCCGCGATCGCTGCGCCGTGCGCGGCTTGGCGCGCGTTGCGCCCCTTTTCGCCGATGTGCCGCGCTTAATCCGTGTCGCCATGCCGGGTGCCCCCCAATGCCTGTTCAACGATGATCTCGACCAGATCGGCATAGCTGATGCCGATCGCCGCCGCCTGTTCCGGCACGAGGCTGAGCGGGGTCATGCCCGGCTGGGTGTTGACCTCCAGCAGGTACAACCCATCGAGCCCCTTTTCGTCATCCCAGCGGAAGTCCGAACGCGACGCGCCCTTGCAGCCGAGGATGTTGTGCGCCTTGAGCGCCAGCTCCAGGCAGCGCTCGGCAATCTCCGCCGGAATTTCGGCGGGGCAGATGTGCAGCGTCAGCCCGTCGGTGTACTTGGCGTCGTAATCGTAGAAGCCCGACTTGGTCTGCAGCTCGGTGACCCCGAGCGCGCGGTCGCCCAGCACGGCAGTGGTCAGCTCGCGGCCCTTGATGAACGGCTCCGCGAGCAGCTCGTCGAATTCCTGCCAGGGTCCGATCGCGTCGCGGGCAATCGGGTCGCCATAATTGCTGTCGGCCTTGACGATGGCGACGCCGACCGACGAGCCTTCGTTGACGGGCTTCAGCACATAGGGACGCGGCAGCGGGTCGCCTGCATAGAGGCTTTCCGATTGCACGATATGCCCGCCGGGCATCGGGATGCCGTGCGGCACCAGTGCCTGTTTGGTCAGCACCTTGTCGATCGCGATCACCGAGGTCGCCATACCCGAATGCGTGTAGGGGATCTGCATCAGGTCGAGCATGCCCTGCACGCTGCCATCCTCGCCCGGCGTACCGTGCAGCGCATTGAACACGATATCGGGACGGATTCCCGCCAGCACAGCAGCGACATTCCGATCCATATCGACCCGCGTCACCTGATGCCCGCGCGATTCCAGCGCCTTGGCGACGCCCTCGCCGCTCATCAGCGAGACCTCGCGCTCGGCCGACCAGCCGCCCATCAGCACGGCAATATGGAGCTTGGGCAGGGTCATGAACTCGGCTTTCCTATCCGCTGGATTTCCCATTCCAGCGCGACGCCCGATTGCGCGAGAACACGGGCGCGGACTTCCTCGCCCAGCGCCTCGATCTCGGCGCTGGTGGCTGCGCCGGTGTTGATCAGGAAATTGGTATGCTTTTCGCTGACCTGCGCGCCGCCGAGCATCAGGCCGCGACAGCCTGCAGCATCGACCAGCGCCCAGGCCTTGTGGCCTTCGGGGTTCTTGAAGGTCGATCCGCCGGTCTTGCTGCGCAGCGGCTGGCTCGCCTCGCGCGAGGCGGCGATGCGGTCCATCTCGGCCTGGATCGCCTCGGGCGCATCGGGATGACCTCGAAAGGTCGCGGCGATGACGATCGCGCCTTCGGGCAATTCGGAATGGCGATAGGTGTAATGCAGGTCGGCCAGCGGCAGTGTCTGGCGCGTGCCATCGCGCAGCACGACCTCGCAATCGATGAGAATATCCTTGACCTCGCGGCCATAGGCACCGCCGTTCATCCGCACGAAGCCGCCGACGGTGCCGGGGATCGAGCGCAGGAATTCGAGGCCCCCGATACCGGCATCGCGCGCGGTCGAGGAGACGAGAATGCCCGAAGCCCCTGCCCCGCAGGCGAGCGTCACGTCATCGATCCGCTCGACCTTGGCGAAGGCCTTGCCCAAACGCACGACGACGCCCGGGACGCCGCCATCGCGCACGATGAGGTTGGAACCGAGGCCGAGTGCCATGACGGGGACCTGGGGGTCGAGATCGCTCAGGAACTGCGCGAGATCCTCCGCGTCCTTCGGCTCGAACAGCCATTCTGCCGCGCCACCGGTCTTGAACCACACGAGCGGTGCTAGGGGAGCATTGGGTGTCAGCTTCCCTCTAACGCCCACCCCCGTTGCTTGGTCGCCAGGCACACCCACACCCGTTTGTCCCGAGCGCAGTCGAGGGACGTGGCGCGCTGGTCCCTCGACTTCGCTCGGGACAAACGGTGGACTGGTAGAGGAGAGAGGCGTGGACGGGCTCACGCAGACTGCCTCCGCTGCGTAATCGCATCGGCAAGCCCTGCCGCCCATTTGGTGATGTCGCCCGCACCCAGGCAGATGACCATGTCGCCGTCCTGCGCATCGGCCGCCAGCAGGTCGGCGAGCTCGTCGGGTCCGGTGATCGTGCGCGCCTGGCGGTGGCCGCGCTGCTTGAGGCCGCTGGCCAACGCCTCGGCATTGACGCCCTCGACCGGCTCCTCGCCCGCGGCATAGACCGGCGCGACATAGACGATGTCGGCGTCGTTGAACGCCTGCTGGAACTCGTCCATCAGGTCACCGAGGCGGGAATAGCGGTGCGGCTGGACCACCGCGATAATGCGGTTCTTGACGCCCTCGCGCGCCGCTGCCAGCACCGCGCGGATTTCCACCGGGTGATGGCCATAATCGTCGATGATCGTCACGCCATCAACCTCACCCACCTTGGTGAAGCGGCGCTTGACCCCGCCGAACTTGGCAAAGCCGGTGACGATGTCCGCATCCGCCATGCCCATCTGCAGCCCGACCGCGATCGCGGCGATGGCGTTCTGCACATTGTGGCGGCCGGGCATCGGCAGCTCGATGCCCATGATCTGGCGGGTGGAGCCGTCGCGCTCGCGCACCGTCACGTCGAAGCGGTTGCCGCCGGGGATCGAGACGACATTGTCGCCGCGCACATCGGCCTGGGCGGAAAAGCCGTAGGTCACGACGCGCCGGTCCTTGACGCGCGGCAGGATCGCCTGGACCTCGGGATGGTCGAGGCACAGGATCGCCGCGCCATAGAAGGGCACGTTCTGCACGAACTCGACGAACGCGTCCTTGACCCGGTCGAAGCTGCCATAATGGTCGAGATGCTCGGGATCGATATTGGTGACGACCGCGATCGTGCCGTCGAGCCTGAGAAAGCTGCCGTCGCTTTCGTCGGCCTCGACCACCATCCATTCGCTGTCGCCGAGTCGCGCGTTCGACCCGTAATTGTTGATGATGCCCCCGTTGATGACGGTGGGATCGATGCCGCCTGCATCGAGCATCGCCGCGATCATCGAGGTGGTCGTGGTCTTGCCGTGCGTGCCGGCCACCGCGACAGTGGATTTGAGGCGCATGAGCTCAGCCAGCATCTCGGCGCGGCGGACGACGGGGACGCGGTTCTCCAGCGCCAGATCGACCTCCGGATTGCCGCGCTTGATAGCGGTCGAGGTGACGACCACGGCGGCATCGCCCAGATTTTCCGCCTTGTGGCCGATCATCACCGGAATGCCGCGCTTGCGCAGGCCTTCGACGACATAGCTTTCGGCTATGTCCGAACCCTGCACCTTGTAGCCCAGATTGTGCATCACCTCGGCAATGCCCGACATGCCGATGCCGCCGATGCCGATGAAATGGATGGTCCCGATGTCGATTCCGACGCCCTTCATGCTTCCTGTCCTTCAGCTTCGCGGGCCAGGGCCTCACCGCCCAGGGCCTGGCCCTTGGCGGCGGGGGCCACGCGAATAATGTCTGCCAGCGGCGCGGCGCCGAAGCTCTCGACGAGATCGGCCAGATCGCGCACCGCATTGGGGTAACCGCATTTGTGCGCGGCGAGCGCCGCATTCTCGAGCGCATGCGGATCGAGCGCCATCTTCTGGATTTGCTTGGCGAGTTCCTTGGGCGTGAACGCCTCCTGCCGGATCGAGCGCGCGCCGCCGGCCTTGACCATCTCGCGCGCATTGGCGGTCTGGTGGTCGTCGGTGGCGATGGGTAGCGGCACCAGGATGGCGGGGCGGCCCGCCACGGTCAGCTCGGCGATGGTGGAGGCACCCGCACGGCCGATGAACAGGTGCGACCAGCCGAGCTTCTCGGGCAGGTCGTTCATATAGGTCGCGAGTTCCGCCGGAATGCCGTGCTCGGCATATTTGGCACGCACGCCCTCGATATCCTCCTCGCGGCACTGCTGCACCACCTGCAGGCGGCGGCGCAGGTTGACTGGCAGCATCGCCAGGCCATCGGGCACCACTTCGGACAGTACCCGAGCGCCCTGGCTGCCGCCGGTGACGAGCACGCGGAACACGCCATCTTCCAGCAGCGGCGGATAGTTTTCGCCGCGCAAGCTGAGCACCTCATCGCGCACCGGATTGCCGACCAGATGGACGCGGTCCTTGAGCTTCGGATTGAGCCTATCGACCTGCTTGTACGCGGTGGCGATCGCATTGACCCTGCCCGCCATGAAGCGGTTGACCCGCCCCAGCACCGCATTCTGTTCGTGAATGATCGTGGGGATGCGCGCCTTCTGCGCCGCGAGCAGCGTCGGCAGCGCCGGGTAGCCGCCAAAGCCGATCACCGCGCTCGGCTGGAAATTCTCGAACAGGTTGAGCGCCATCGCCCGGCCTGCCCAGATGCCCTTCATGCCGCGGAGCCAGCCGATCGGCCCGCCCGCAATGCGTCCGGGCGGCAGGATGTGCACCTGGTCGCCTTCGAAAATACCCGGAATCTTCGCGCCGCGCTCGTCGGTCACGAGCGCGATATGGTGGCCGCGCTGCTGCAGTTCGCGCGCGAGCGCATAGGCCGGAATCAGGTGTCCGCCGGTGCCGCCGGCGGCGAGCACATAATGGCGCGAGATGGTCATCAGTTCTTCCAGTCCGATCCGAGCAGGCTGCGGTCCTCGAACGGGTTACGCCGGGTGAGCGACAGCAGCAAGCCCGCGCCGATGCCGAGCGCGATCATCGACGAGCCGCCATAGCTGATGAACGGCAGCGTCATGCCCTTGGACGGGAAGAGCTGCAGGTTCACGGCAATATTGATGAACGCCTGCCCGCCGAGCTGCGCGGTCAGGCCCGTCACCGCCAGGATGGTGAACAGGTCGCGCTCGTCGAGCAGCCGCATGCAGATGCGCACGATGATCGCGAAATAGACCAGAGCGATCGCCGCACAGGCAAGCAGGCCGAATTCCTCGCCGATGACCGAGAAGATATAATCGGTATGCGCCTCGGGCAGGTTGAACTTGTGCACGCCCAGGCCCGGCCCGGTGCCGATCAGCCCGCCGCCGGTCAGCGTCTTGTGCGCGAACATCACATGGTCATATTCGCCCGCGCCGAACAGCCAGCCGTTGATGCGCTGCGTCGCCACGGGGTAGAAGAAATAGGCGAGCGTCATGCCGACCGCGCCCGCACCGACGCCGAGGCCGACCACCTGCATCGGCAGGCCCGCGAGCAGCATCAGCGTGAACCAGATGCCGATGAACATGATCGTCTGGCCAAGGTCGGGCTGGCGCATCAGCAGCACCGCGATGCATGCGGTGATCGCGGCGGTAAGTTTCAGCACCGGCAGGCTGGGATCCTTGACGCGCAGCGAAATGATCCAGCCCATGGTCACGGCATAAGCGGGCTTCAGGAATTCGGACGGCTGGATGCCGATGCCATAGCCGATCCAGCGCTTCGATCCGTTCACCGCGTTGCCGAAGATCGGCACCAGAGCGAGCAGAACGAAGAAGATGCAGGCCATGATGATCGCCAGGCGGCGCGCCTCGCGCTTGGGCAGCATAGAGACCACGAACATGAAGCCCAGGCTGACGATGACCCAACCGAGCTGGCGATAGAAGAAGTAGAGCGGGCTGAGCGTCTCGGTCGCGGTCGAAAGGCGCCGTGCCGTCGCGGGCGAGGCCGCCTGCACCGCGATCAGGCCGATCGCGATCAGCATCATGATCATCGCCAGCAGCACGCGATCGAGTTCCCAGAACCAGATCGCCAGCTGCGACCGGTCGCTGCGGCCCAGCCTGCGCCCGAGATTGCGCGGCAGCTTGTACGCGCGCTTGCCCGAAAGGCCAGTGGCGGGGGCGGTGGCAGCCAGATCACTCATCGCTCGGCATCCTCCTGCTGGTTCGCATCCTCTGCGATCAGCGCGTCGACGATCTTGCGGAAGCAGTCGCCGCGCGCCTCGAAATCGCGAAACTGGTCGAAAGAGGCACAGGCAGGCGACAGCAGCACCACCTCACCCGCTTTTGCGTTGTCCATCGCGCTGCGCACAGCGTTGGCGAGCAGTTCCGCGCGCGTCACCGGCATCACTTTTTCAAGCTGGTCCGCGAACACCGGCCCCGCCTCGCCGATGGTATAGGCGTGCACGACATGGTCGAAATGCGGCGCACATTCGTCGAGGCTGTCGCCCTTGGGCAGCCCGCCGACGATCCAGTGGATGCGAGGATAGGCCCCCAGCGCAGGCGCGGTCGAGGCCGGATTGGTCGCCTTGCTGTCGTTGACATAGAGGACGCCGCGGTGCTCGGCGGTGCGCTCCATGCGGTGCGGCAGGCTGGAATAGGTGGCGAGCGAGGCGCGGCTGCGCGCCTGGTCGAGCCCCAGCGCATCGACAGTGGCGAGCGCGACCGCGACATTCTGCGCATTGTGCGGGCCCTGCAATGCGGGCCAGGCGCGCTGATCTTCGGCCGAGACATCGGCGGCGTGGACTTCGCGCGGGGCGGTCAGCGTCGCGGCGATCGTCCGGGTCGGCTCGTCATCGGTCGCGATCACCGCGACATGCGCGGGATCGTGCTGCATCGCAAACAGCCGCGCCTTGGCGGCGCAATAGCCGGCAAAGCCGTCATAGCGATCGAGATGATCGGGCGTGATGTTGAGCAGCACCGCGACGTCGCAATCGAGGCTGAAGGTCAGGTCGATCTGATAGCTCGACAGTTCGAGCACATAGACCCCGCCTTCGGGAAGCGGCGGCTGCGACAATATGGGCAGGCCGATATTGCCGCCCATGATCGTCGGCACGCCCGCCTCGCGGATGATGTGGTGGATCAGTGCGGTGGTGGTCGACTTGCCGTTGGTGCCGGTAATGCCGACCACGCGATGCGGCGGCAGGCTGGCGCGGGCGAGCGCGAACAGCTCGATATCGCCGATGATCGGGACGCCGGCGGCGCGCGCGCGGTCCGCAACCGGGTGACGGTTGAGCGGCACGCCCGGCGAAACGATCAGCCCGTCGAACCCGGCCAGATCGATCTCCATCGGGTCGCCGATCCGGACCTCCGGGTGGTTCGACACCGCCGTCTCGCGCGCTTCGTCGCGATTGTCCCACACGGTGCACTCCGCGCCCGAGGCCATCAGCGCGTCGAGCGTCGCCAGGCCCGAGCGTGCCAGGCCCAGGATGCAATAGCGTTTCGCGGCAAAGGCGGGGGAGGTGATCACCGGATTTTCAACGTCGCAAGACCGGCCAGTGCAAGCACCAGCGAGATGATCCAGAAGCGGATAACCACGGTCGATTCCGCCCAGCCGAGCTGTTCGAAATGGTGATGGATCGGCGCCATGCGAAACACGCGCTTGCCGGTCCGCTTGAAGAAGAACACCTGAATGATCACCGACATCGCCTCGACCACGAACAGCCCGCCGACAATGCCAAGCACGATCTCGTGATGCGCGGCGACCGCGATGGCGCCGAGCGCGCCGCCGAGCGCCAGCGATCCGGTATCGCCCATGAACACCGCCGCCGGCGGCGCGTTGAACCACAAAAATGCGAGGCACGCGCCGATGATGCAGCCGCAATAGATGGCCAGATCCCCCGCACCCGGAACGTGCGGAATGCCGAGATACGCGGCGAACTTGGCGTTGCCGACCATGTAGACGATCAGCAGGAAGGCGAGGCTGGCGATCACCACCGGGAAGGTTGCGAGACCATCGAGCCCGTCGGTCAGGTTTACCGCATTGCCGAAGGCAACGATGGTGAAGGCAGCGAACGGGATGTAGAACAGCCCCAGGTCGAACGGCGGATAGTTGATGAACGGCACATAGAGCAAGGTGCCGGTCTGACCCAGGATCACCCAGCTGGCGACGCCGGCGATCAGGAACTCGCCCAGCAGCCGCACCTTGCCCGACACGCCCTTGTGGCTCGCCTTGCGCACCTTGTCGAAATCGTCGAGGAATCCGATCAGCCCGAAGCCCAGCGTCACGCACAGACAGGCCCAGACGAAGACATTGGTCAGGTCCATCCACAGCAGCACCGAGATGGTGAGCGAGATCAGGATCATCAGACCGCCCATGGTCGGGGTGCCGCGCTTGGCAAGGTGCGTCTGCGGGCCATCGAGGCGGATCGGCTGGCCCTTGCCCTGGCGCATGCGCAGCATCAGGATGAAGCGCGGGCCGATGATCAGACCGATGAACAGCGCGGTGACGATCGCCGCGCCCGAGCGGAAGCTCAGATAGCGGATGAGGTTGAGCGGCCCTTCAAAATCCAGATATTGTGCCAGCAGATATAGCATCAAACCCCCTCCCGCGACACGGCGGATGCGGCCGGCGTAGCTGCCAGCGCGCGCACCAGTGCGGACAATCCCACGGAATTGGACCCCTTGACGAGCAGGGCATCGCCATCGCCCAATATGGCCTGCAGCGCCGCCAGCGCCGCATCGGCGGCGGGCACATGCGCGATTGTGCCCTGCCACTCAAGCGAATTGGCAAGCGCGTCGGCCAAGGGTGCCATTTCGTCGCCGACCAGAATGACATGATCGACCTTCGCGGCCATCACCGGCGCGGCAAGCCCGGCATGATAGCTGTCCGAGCTCTCGCCCAGTTCCTTCATCGCGCCCAGCACGACGATGCGGCGTGCGGCATGTTCCTGCCCCAGCAGCGCCAGCGTCGCCGCCATCGAGGCGGGGTTGGCATTATAGGCCTCGTCGATCAGCAGCGCGGTGCCGCCATCGGGTGTCGCAACCTGCACCCGCTCACCGCGGCCCGACATGCCGGGCAGATCGGCCAGCGCAAGTCCCGCCACGGCCAGGTCGCCGCCCGCTGCATCGACTGCGGTCATCACCGCCAACGCGTTCATCACCCAATGCTCGCCCGGCGCGGAGACGCGGAAGCACAGCCGCGCCGGGCGAGCATTGGGTGATGAA
>NZ_LSIS01000141.1:0-38645 GCF_001556365.1 Blastomonas sp. CCH1-A6
CGCCTGGGCCGTTCGAGAGGAACACGCCCGCCGGTTCGAGCGCGAGGATCTCTTCGAGCGAGGTCCTGGCCGGAACCACGGTCACCCTCGCGCCCGCCTCGACCAGCGAGCGGAAGATATTGTGCTTCGCGCCATAATCGATCGCGACGACATGCGGACGCTCGCCCTCGCCCATCGCGGCATAACCATGACCCAAGGTCCACTTGCCGCCGTCCCAGCCGCGCGTCTCGGCGCCGGTGACCTCGATCGCGAGGTCCATGCCCTCCAGCCCCGGCCAGCCCTGCGCCAGCGTGAGCAGCGCAGGCATGTCGAACACGCCATCGGGCGCGTGCGCGATCACCGCATTGGGCGCACCGGCCTCGCGGATGCGGCGGGTGAGCGCGCGCGTATCGACGCCCGAAATGCCGATCTGGTTATTGGCACTCAGCCAGTCGCTGAAATGCTGTGCGGACCGGAAACTGCTGGGGTTGGTCACGTCCTGGCGCACGATGCAGCCCAGCGCGTGCGGCACATCGGCCTCGATATCCTCGGGATTCGCGCCGACATTGCCGATATGCGGGAAGGTGAAGGTGATGATCTGCCCGGCATAGCTCGGGTCAGTCAGGATTTCCTGATAGCCGGTGATCGAGGTGTTGAAGCACACCTCACCCGCCTTGGCCCCGGCAGCACCAAAGCCCCTGCCCCAGATCGCGGTGCCATCGGCCAGCAGCAACAGGCCGGTCGCGCCTTGGGGTTGAGCGGAGGTGGTGGCGTGCGCCATGGATCGTGTTCCTTGCCTTGCGGTATGAGTCGCGAATGTGCCGGGCCGCAGGATATGGCAGGATGATGCGGGGCCAAAGCCCTGTGACGCGCCCTGCCGGACAGCGGCCAAATTGGCGGGTCACTAGGCGCGGGTGGCTTGCACGGTCAATCTATGAAAAACATTTTTATCCGGCTAGGTTGAACGCTTGTTCCAAAATCCACGGAAAAAGAAAGGTTCGCGCGCATGATTCGCGATTCGCTGAAAGCTGCGCAGGTCTCTGCCATGAAGGCCGGCGACAAGGAGCGCACGGCGGCCGTCCGGCTGATCCTCGCCAAGATCAAGGACCGCGACATCGAACTGCGCACCCAGGCCGCGCCCGCCGATGACGATGCCATGGTCACCGAAGTGCTGCAGAAGATGATCAAGCAGCGCCGCGAATCGATCGCCATGTACGAACAGGGCGGCCGGGCCGAACTCGCCGCGCAGGAAGCGGCCGAGGTCGCGGTGATCGAGGAATTCCTGCCCGCGCAGATGGACGAGGCGGCAGCAAAAGCCGCGATCGCCAAGGTCGTCGCCGATACGGGTGCGGCCAGCCTCAAGGACATGGGCAAGGTCATGGCCGAAGTGAAGTCGCGCCACGGCAGCGAACTCGACATGAGCAAGGCGAGCGCCTGGGTGAAGGAGGCCCTGGCGGGCTGAGGGCAACGTTTCGGGCGTTGCCAAAGCTCTAACTCCGTTTGTCCCGAGCGAAGTCGAGGGACGTATGCGCAACCCATCACGAGGCACTACATGGCTTTCTGGGTCTATATCCTCCAATGCGCAGACGGAAAATTCTATACCGGCCAGACCGACGACCTAGAGCGGAGAATGGGCGAGCACCAGCATGGCGGGTTCTGCGATTTCACGTCGCGCAGGCGTCCTGTGGAGCTGGTTTGGAGCGAGTATTACCAGACCCGTGGGGACGCGATCGAGGTCGAGAAACAGCTAAAGTCCTGGTCTCGCGCCAAGAAGATCGGTTTGATCAATGGTGATTGGAAAATGGTCAGTCATTATTCACGACCGCCTCACGAACGTCCCTCGACTTCGCTCGGGACAAACGGAGGTGGGTTCGGCAAGGCTGACGAGGGGAAAGCTGAGCTTCCATGAGCAAACCCTGCATTAACCGTCTATCACCTTATTCAGGAGCACGCGCACCCCTTCTCGTTTGTCCCGAGCGAAGTCGAGGGACGTATGCGCAACATCAGTATATCACGTCATCCTCTACCACCTTAAGCGAAAAACAGCTTTCCGTAGGGCTCGACACAGTCCAAGTTGGGAACGTCCCTGCCGCAATCGACGGGCGCACCTCCGCATGACCCTATCCCCGCAATGGCTGGATGAACTGAGGTCGAGGATCACGCTGTCCACGCTGATCGGGCGGCATGTGAAGGTGCAGCGCGCAGGTCGCGAGTACAAGGCGTGCTGCCCCTTTCATAACGAGAAGACGCCCAGCTTCACAATCAACGACGACAAGGGCTTCTACCATTGCTTCGGCTGCGGGGCGCATGGCGATGCGATCCGGTTCATGACCGATCATCAGGGCCTGGGCTTCATGGATGCGGTCAAGGAGCTCGCCGCCGAAGCGGGGATGAGCGTGCCCGCGCCCGATCCGCGCGCCGCGCGCCAGGCCGAGGCGCGCGCAACGCTGCACGATGTCTGCCAGGCGGCGCAGGATTGGTTCGTCGCGCAGCTCGGCAGCGCGGCAGGCGAAGAGGCGCGCGCGTATCTGAAAAACCGGGGGCTGACGGCCGAGACCATCGCGCGCTTCGGCATCGGCTTCGCGCCCGACAGCCGCACCGGCATCAAGTCCGCGCTCGGCCATCTCGACGAGGAGCTGCTGATCGAGGCGGGGCTGCTGATCAAGGTCGACGACAAGGCGCCTTATGACCGTTTCCGCGGCCGCATCATGATTCCGATCCGCGATCCGCGCGGGCGGGTGATCGCGTTCGGCGGGCGCATCCTGGGCGCGGGCGAGCCCAAATATCTGAACTCGCCCGACACGCCTTTGTTCGACAAGGGCCGCACGCTTTACAACCTGCACCTCGCCGCCCCCGCCTCGCGCCAGAGCGGGCGCGTAGTGGTGGTCGAAGGCTATATGGACGTGATTGCGCTCGCCCAGGCGGGCTTTGGCGAATGCGTCGCGCCGCTCGGCACCGCGCTCACCGAGCATCAGATCGAACGACTGTGGAAGATGGTTGATCGCCCACTGCTGTGCTTCGATGGCGACAATGCCGGGCAGAAGGCGGCGATGCGCGCCGCGACGCGCGCGCTTCCGCTGCTCAAGCCCGGCCTGTCGCTGGGCTTCGTCTCGCTGCCCGGCGGACAGGACCCGGACGATCTTGTCCGCGCATCGGGCCCGCAGGCCTTCACCGCCTGCCTCGACCAGGCGACCGGACTGCTCGACCATCTCTGGTCGCACGAGCTGAACGCCCAGCCGCTCGCCAGTCCGGAGGCGCGCGCGGGATTCAAGGCGCGATTGAACGCGCATGCCGACACGATTGCCGATGGCGACATCAAGGCGCTCTATCGCCGCGAGATCGGGCAGCGCTTTTCCGACCTGTTCTTCGCGGCACGCGCGCCCTCGCCTGCCCGCGCGCCACAACAGCGCGGCGCTTCGGGCAAGGGCTGGCAGCGCCGCGACGAGCCCGTGCCGCCGAGCGAGGAGCTGCGCGCGTTCAGCCGGCAGCCGATGAGCGACCTGATCGTGCGCGGCGTGCTCATCGGGCTGATATACCGCCCGGCGCTGATCGCCAGGCACAGCGAAACGCTGAGCGAATTCGTCACCCTTGCCGACCGCTGGGCCGACCTGCTGGATGCGCTGCTCGATGCGTCGCACCGGCCCGGTGCAGATGGTCTTGATCCGCCCGCGCTGATGACCATATTGCAATCCAGGGGGCTGGCAGACGCGGTGGACAGGCTGAAATCGGGCGGAAAGCCGCCGTTTTCCTTCTGCATCCCGGCGATCGAGCCACCCGATCAACTGCGCGAGGCCCGGATTGCGGAAGACTTTGCCGAGGCGATCGAAGTGATGATTACCCGCCCCAGGCTGGAGGCGGCGTTGCAGGATGTGACGCGCCGATTCGAAAATGACATGCAAGACGGTTTGTTTTTGGAGCAGCAGCAGCTAAGGGCAAGAAAGGAAGCGTTTGACCAGCGCCTGATCGAACTGACGGAGCGAGGCTGACACGGGACGGGCTGCATGCCCTCACCGCGGTTCAGACCCCATGCGATCAAGGCGGATACGGGACGAGCGCGAAATATTTGAAACGGACCCTTTGGGTCTGATAACAAAGCAAATTCTCCGCAGGCTTGGACGCAGCCCGCGGCGGCACAGGTGACAGGAAGTACGCAAATTGGCCAAGGAACCGAAAGACCCCAAGACCGACGGCACCGATGCCCCGCTGATCGACCTCAACGAAGCGTCGGTCAAGAAGCTGCTCGCGCGCGCCAAGAAGCGCGGCTACATCACCTATGACGAGCTGAACGAGGCCCTGCCGCAGGATCAGATGTCGTCCGAACAGATTGAGGACGTGATGTCCGCGATCTCCGAAATGGGCGTCAACATCGTCGAGAATGACGAGGAAGGCGCGGAAGAACAGCCGGTCGACGACAGCGATGCCGTCGATGACGGTTCCGAACAGCTCAACATCTCTCCCGAAAAGAAGAAGGAGACGATGGACCGCACCGATGACCCGGTGCGCATGTACCTGCGCGAGATGGGCGCCGTCGAGCTGCTCAGCCGCGAGGGCGAAATCGCGATCGCCAAGCGCATCGAGGCCGGCCGCGACACGATGATCCTGGGCCTGTGCGAAAGCCCGATCACCTTCCACGCGATCATCGAATGGTCGACCGCGCTGAATGATGGCGAGATGCAGCTGCGCGAGATCCTCGATCTCGATGCGATGCTTTCCAAGGACCCCGCGCCTGAAAGCCTGTCCGAGGACGGCGACGATGATGGCGAGATCAGCGAGAAGACCGCAGGCCCCAGCTTCAAGGACGAGGACGAGGTCGAGGAAGTCACCGATTCGGAGGACGAGGAAGACGAGCTGACCGAGCGTCGCACCCGTCGCCCCGAAGAGGATGACGAGGAAGACAACACGCTTTCGCTGGCGCAGATGGAAGCGCAGCTGAAACCGGCGGCGCTTGAGAAGTTCGCGCAGATCACCGCGCTCTTCCGCAAGTTCGAGAAGATCCAGGGCGAGCGCCTCAACGCGCTCAGCATCGGCGACGACTTCCCGGCGGCGAAGGAAAAGCAGTATCAGAAGCTGCGCGAGGACCTGACCGCCGAGGTGGAATCGGTCCAGTTCCACGCCAACAAGATCGAGTATCTGGTCGATCAGCTCTATTCGTTCAACCGTCGGCTGACCGCTTTGGGCGGCCAGATGCTGCGTCTGGCCGAGCGTCACAAGGTGCCGCGCAGGGATTTCCTCGACCGCTATGTCGGGCACGAGATGGACGAGGCGTGGCTCGAATCCATGGCCGGCATCGACAAGAAATGGGCCAATTTCGTCGCCAATGAGGCGAGCGCCGTCGATCGCATCCGCGCAGAGATTTCGGACATCGCGGCCGCCACCGGCATGTCGCTCGGCGAGTTCCGCCGCATCGTCAACATGGTGCAGAAGGGCGAGCGCGAGGCGCGGATCGCCAAGAAGGAAATGGTCGAGGCGAACCTGCGCCTCGTCATCTCGATCGCCAAGAAGTACACCAATCGCGGTCTGCAGTTCCTCGACCTGATCCAGGAAGGCAATATCGGCCTGATGAAGGCGGTCGACAAGTTCGAGTATCGCCGCGGCTACAAGTTCTCGACCTATGCGACCTGGTGGATCCGTCAGGCGATCACGCGTTCGATCGCCGATCAGGCGCGCACCATCCGCATTCCGGTGCACATGATCGAGACGATCAACAAGCTGGTCCGCACCAGCCGCCAGTTCCTGCACGAACAGGGCCGCGAACCGACACCGGAAGAAATGGCCGAGCGCCTCTCGATGCCGCTCGAAAAGGTCCGCAAGGTGATGAAGATCGCCAAGGAGCCGATCAGCCTCGAAACGCCGATCGGCGACGAGGAGGATTCGCATCTCGGCGATTTCATCGAGGACAAGAACGCGATCATCCCGGTGGACGCCGCGATCCAGGCGAACCTCAAGGAAACGGTCACCCGCGTGCTCGCTTCGCTGACCCCGCGCGAGGAACGCGTGCTGCGCATGCGTTTCGGCATCGGCATGAACACAGACCACACGCTTGAGGAAGTCGGCCAGCAGTTCTCGGTCACCCGCGAACGTATCCGCCAGATCGAGGCCAAGGCGCTGCGCAAGCTCAAGCACCCGAGCCGCTCGCGCAAGATGCGGAGCTTCCTGGATCAGTAAGCGTCTGTGCCGCGCGCCAGCGGCTAGCCGGTAGATCGAGCAACGCAGCGATCATGGTCATCATGCGCTGGCACAGCGGTTGGTGTCGCGCGGGGCTCAAGACCCATGCGGCGCGGTGCTTCCCACAGCACACGCGCCCTACCCCATGAACGTCGCAGGAGCGGTCTTCAGCGAAGCGGGGCCAGCCGCAATATTCGGGTGCACAATGGTTGAGCCGCGATGGCGGAACAGTTGCGCTGACGCCTGATTGACCGTGAGTGCCGGATTTAAGCTCGGCTAAAGCAGAAAACGACAGGTACCGAATCAGAATAGAAGCGTCGATTCCTTTTGCTGCACGTCGCGCCGCCCCGCAAAAAGCCCTGCTTACGGCGATACCAACCCCCAATAATGCATGAGATCTGGTGTCGCGACGAAAATGAGCGCCTGCATTTTGATTTATTTATCAATGCCTTGAACGGAAACCCCTCAATTTTGGAGTAAACACAAAATTTACCATCCCCGCATAGCCGTTGAAGCGTCGGGGCAAGGGAGCAGCCCTGACAAGAGGATGCCGGCGTGAGGGCGCTGGCTTGAGCAGGGGAAATACATCATGTCCAAGACAGCATTGCTGCTGGTTACATCTTACTGCGCGCTGGCCGCGCCGGCATGGGCGGCAACCGCCTCCGCTACGGCTTCCGAGAGCGCGATCACCAATAGCGCGGCGACCGAGGCAGCAGAGGCCGATGCTGCGCAGCAATCGGGGGGCGCTGCCGCAAAACCCGCGCAGGAACTTTTTTCGACCGGCGTGGCCAAGGGCCGCGACCGGCTCGATAGCGCGACCTCGACCAGCGCGCTGCGCGGCGATGACATCACGCTGCTTGGACCGCGCCCGATCGGCGAGGTGCTGCGTACCATGGCCGGCCTGCGCGTCGCGACCAGCATCGGCGAAGGCAACAACAACTATACCGTGCGCGGGCTTCCGCTCGCCGCCGGTGGATCGAAATACATGCAGATCCAGGAAGACGGCCTGCCGTTGCTGGAGTTTGCCGACCTGTTCAACGTGGGCGCCGACGTCTACCTCCGCAACGACCTGACCGTGAACGCGATCGAGACGATCCGCGGCGGCTCGGCCTCGACCTTCGCGTCGAACTCGCCCGGCGGCCTGATCAACGTGCTGTCGCGCACCGGCGATGTCGAAGGCGGCGCGGTGCAGTTCACCACCGGCCTCGATTTCGACACCAAGCGCGTCGATTTCACTTATGGCGGCAAGCTGGGCGAGAACACCCGCTTCCATATCGGCGGCTTCTATCGCCAGGGCGAAGGCCCGCGCAACAATGGCTTTGACGGCTGGAAGGGCGGCCAGGTCAAGTTCAACATCACCCGCGAGTTCGAGAACGGCTATGTTCGGCTGTATCTCAAGTATCTCGACGACCGTTCGCCGACCTTCGCTCCGTATTTCGCCAATATCACCGGCACCAACGCCAATCCGCGTATCCGCAGCTTCCCGGGCTTCGACCTGCGTGACGACACCATCCTGTCCTCGTTCCTGGGACCGGTTATCACGCTGGACCAGAACAACAGCCCGGCCGCCTTCCCGGTGGCCACTGGCCAGAGCGCCGAATCCAAGTCGATCGGGCTTGAGGCCCAGTTCGAGGTGGCCGGCTGGACGATCACCGAGCGCATGCGCTATGCGGCCAATGGCGGCGATTTCAGCCGCGGCTTCCCCAACACCGCCAATACCGTGTCGGCCTTTGCCGCAGGCCAGGGCGGAGCCGGAGCGTTTGCACGCTATGCGAGCGGCCCGCTGGCAGGCCAGCTGATCAACCCCAATGGCCTGATCAACGGCAACGGTCTGCTCTCGCTCTATTTCTTCTCTTTCGTCCGTGCGCGCTCGCTCGACAATTTCACCAACGATGTCCGCGCCTCGAAGGTGTGGGAACTGCCCGACGGCAAGCTGACCACCACGCTCGGGGCCTATCTGGCGACACAGGACCTCAACACCACCTGGCTCCACACCGCGATGAACATCGATGCCAACGGCAATAATGGCACGGCGCAGGTCGATATCTTCAACGCGGCTGGTCAGCCCCAAACGCTCAACGGCTATTTCGCCTTTGCCCGCGCGACCAGCCTTTTCCGCCGCGCGTTCGATGTGAACTATCGCGTGTTCGCGCCTTACGGATCGGTCAACTACCAGTTCGGCAAGTTCGCGATCGGCGGGAGCCTGCGCTACGATACCGGTCGAGTACGCGGTTCTCTGGTCGGCGCGGACCTCAACAACGGCAGCGTCGGTCTGATAACCCAGGATATCAACCGCGACGGCGTGATCAACCCGGCCGAAAACCGCGTTGCCTTCCTGCCCTTCACCCAGCCCGGCGCGGTGAACTATAACTACGGTTATCTCAGCTATTCGGGCGGGATCAACTATCGCGCGGCCGAGCCCTTTTCGCTCTTCGCGCGGTACAGCAAGGGCGCGCGTGCCAATGCCGACAAGGTGTTGTTCACGCCGCTGATCAACAATGCCACCGGCGGCATCCGCAGCAACACCGACAAGCAGGACAATGTGAAGCAGCTCGAAGGCGGCTTCAAGTTCCGCAAGGACGGCTTCACCTTCAACGCCACGGCGTTCCGCGTCACGGCAGCCGACCACAATGTGATCAACGGCGCGGCGAACCGGACCGACCGGCGCTACCGCGCCACCGGCATCGAGATGGAAGGCGGGGTGCACAGGGGGCCGTTCAGCCTGATGATCGGCGCGACCTACACCAAGGCCAAGATCACGCGCGACCTGCTCGATCCGACCCTGACCGGCAAGGAACCGCGCCACCAGCCCGACTGGACCTTCTTCGCGACGCCCTCGGTCGATCTGGGCCGCGCAGTGATCGGTGCCAGCATTGCCGGGGTGACCAAGAGCTTCGCGCAGGATTCCAACCTGCTGGTCATGCCGGGCTTCACGACGGTCGACCTGTTCGGCCATGTCAAGCTGTTCAAGGGCGGCAGCCTGCAGGTCAACGCCAACAACGTGTTCAACACGCTCGGTATCTTCGAAGTGAACCAGGCGAGCGTTCCGGCCAATGGCATCGGCTTTGCCCGGGCGATCAACGGACGGACGATCTCCGCCTCATTCCGCTTCGATTTCTGACTTCCGGGAGGGAGGGAACGGTCAGGCGCTGTCGGGGAGCCCGGCAGCGCCTGACTGCGTATGGAAGTCCGCTCCCGCATCAGCATCCGCTCCCGCATCAGCATCCGCTCCCGCATGGGCATCGGCGCCAGTCGCGCGGGGCAGGAACAGCGTCATCGCTGTGCCCTTGCCGAGTTCACTCTCGATCCTGAGGCCACCGCCCGACTGATGCGTGAAGCCATGCACCATCGGCACGCCAAGGCCGGTCCCCTTGCCGACCTGCTTGGTGGTGAAGAACGGTTCAGCCACGCGCGCCAGCGTTTCGGGAGCCATGCCCGTTCCGTTGTCGATCACGCTGATCGCGGCATAGTCGCCCTCTGCAAGCTCGGGCAATGCCTCGTCGCCGGGCGCGCGTACCGCACGGGCGACAATGCGCACCGCCCCGCCATCGGGCATGGCATCGCGCGCGTTGATGACAAGGTTGAGCAGCGCCGACTGGAGCTGCGCGGCATCGGCGATGATGGCACCGCAGGCGCCATCGTCCTCGATCGCAACGCTGATCCCGGACCCCGCCGAGACCCCGAGCAGCGGCTCCAGTTCCTTCAGAAAGGCGGACACGTCGATCCGCTCGGGATCGAGCCGCTGCTGCCGCGCAAAGGCGAGCAATTGCTTGACCAGCCCCGTGCCGCGCATCGCGGCATTGGTGCTCATATCGACCAGCTTCAGAGCCTCGGGGTCGTCGAGCCGCCGCCCGATCAGCGACAGGCCGCTCAGCACAGCCGCCAGGATGTTGTTGAAATCATGCGCCACACCCGCAACCAGCCGGCCCATCGCCTCCATCTTCTGGCTGCGGATCAGCGCGTCCTGCGCCGCCTCGCGCTGGGCGATCTCCTCTTTCAGCTGCGCGTTCGCCGCATGCAGCGCTGCCGTGCGCCGCGCGACGGTGATTTCCAGATCGTCCGCCAGCGCGCGCAGCGCCCTTTGCGCCTGCACGCGCTCCTCGATGATGGTGCCCGAAGGGATCAGACCGGTGATCGCGCCGGAGGAATCGCGCAACGGCGCAAGCTGGAAATCGATCGTCACCGGGGCATGGCCGAGCATCACCGGCACGTCATAGCGCACCAGCTCGCCCGCGCGGGCGGCTTCGATGGCGAGCTTGAGCCGCGCCTGCACCTCGGCGTCATAGGACCACCAAGGCGCATCCCAGAAAGGCTTGCCCGCGACATCCGCAAGCTGCAGCCCGGCCGCGTCGAGCGGCGCACGATTGGCATAATCGACCTCGCCGTCGAGCGTCAGAACGCCGACAAAGGCGAACAGCTGGTCGAGCACGCGGCGCAGCTTGTCCTCGCGCTCGCGAATTTCGCGATCCTGGCGGCGGCGGTCGGTGACGTCCTCGCAGATGATGCCGATGCCGCTGACCTCCCCGTCACCGACGAAGATCGGATAGAATTGCTCGCGCCATTCGCGGATTTCGCCGGGATGGGCCAGCGTCGTTCCCGTAATGGCCACATCGCGCAACGGCTCGCCGCTCTCGATCACCTTGAGCAGCATCGGCTCGGCGATCGCGCGCAAATCGGGAACCAGATCCCAGACCTTCTTGCCGACATGTTCTTCGGGCGAGAAGCCGTTCATGTCCGCCAGCGCCGGATTGACGCGCACAAAGCGCAGTTCCCGGTCGATCAGCCCCAGGCCAAGCGGCGCCCGGGCGTAGAGCGCATCGAGTTCGGCGGCATCGGTTGCCTCCTGCACGCGTGAAGCCCGAACCTGATCCACCAGATGCTCCCGCTTCCACGAATCGCTCGTCAGTCACCAGCCTGACAATGACGGCGCCGCTCGGTCCAATTCTGGTCTATGCGTCCAAATGGCATGACGTCCAATGAAATGTGCAGCGGCAGACCAAGGCCGGAGCCAGGCTAATCTGCCGACATCAGGATGTTATTCTGCAAATTGATCCATGTTAATCAATTGCCGTCCGATCGGTGCGGATTTGCAAGCGGCGAAAGGAACTGTTTGCCATAGCCGTCGGGCAGCGAAAGTCCGGCAACGCCATAGCCATCCGGCCATTGCTGGTCCGGCATGTAATGCGTTCCGAACCAGCGGTCGATCATCGGCAGATGTACCGCGAAATTCTTGTCGGTTGCCACGGGTTCGATGGCATGGTGCCAGTGATGATAGCGCGGCATGGCGATCCAGCGTTCCAGCCAGGGGCTGCGCGGCGCGAAATTGGCATGGATGAACACCGCGTGCAGCGAAACGAAGCCCAGATAGGCAAAGACGGCCACGGGATCGAAGCCGAGCATCACGATCGGCAGCAGCACGAGGCCGCGGGTGACGACGACATCGACCAGATGCAGCCGCGATCCGGCGAGCCAGTCCATGTGTGTGACCGAATGGTGCACGCGGTGAAAGCGCCACAGCAGCGGCACGGCATGAAAGGCGCGGTGCACCGCATATTGCGCCAGATCGGCGACCAGCACGATGAGCGCGAACTGCACCGCCAGCGGCAGCATCTGGACCATCGTCTGGACCGGCGCGATGGCCAGCTTCTGCCCAGCCCAGGTCGCCGGCACCAGCACCAGCAACGACATCAACTGCACCAGCGCGTGGCTCATGAAGAAATAGGTCGCGTCGGTCAGCCATCCCTTGCGGAACGGCCCCTGCTCGCGCCGTAGCGCGAACGCGCGTTCGAGCGGAACGAACAAGGCAGCCGTGGTCAGCGTGCCGAGCACGAACCAGTCGAGCCCGATATGCACCCGGGTCGGGCAGGCGTCGGGAATGGCGACCCCGCCTGCCCCCAGCGCCAACGCGAGCCCGGCCAGCACCAGACCCGCCAGACCGAGCGCCTTGCGCCGCCGCAGCAGCATCGACAGCCCCGCCAGCCCCAGCGTCACCAGGATCGCGCTGTCGATCGCACTGCGCACCAGCGGCAGCGGGTAGCGCGCGCGCAGTTCGGGCATGGTCAGCCATTGCGGAAAGTGCAGGCACAGCACCGCCGCGACGCTGAGCAGCCCCAGCGCGATCGAAAGCACACCGCTCCACCAGCCGCTGCCGAAGCGGCGCGGCGCGCGATCTGCGAATATCCGGGTCAGCCATTGCTCTGCGGTCATCGCGCGCGAGCATGACGGCCAAGCGCAAACATATGGTTAGGGGATGTTTCGCGAGCTTGACGAACCGCGCGCGTTCGCCTTTGACCTGGCGCGGACGCGAAAGGGGCATCATGCGCATTCTGACCTGGCTGGCAGCGATCGTTCTGGCGTGGTGCGGGGCACCTCAGGGTCTGGCGCAGGTGACCATGCCCGACGGATCGGTCATTGCCAAAGACCGGATCGATTCCGCAGCGGCCGCTTGCAAGGCGGGCAAGACCGATGCCTGTCTGGTGCGCGGCCTTGCGCTGGAACGTGGCATCGGCGAACCCATCGAGATCAATCTCGCGGCCGCCGCTTTCCGCAGCGCTTGCGAGGGCGGGATGGGCATGGGGTGCGAAAAGGAAGCCGACATTGCCGCACGGCGGCACGACAAGCGCCAGGACCTGAGGCTAGCCGCCGAACGCTGGGGCAAGGCGCGCACCACGTTCACCACGGGCTGCGAGGCCGGCAACCCGCTTGCCTGCCATCGCCTGGCGGACATGCTGGCCAACAACAGCGCGATGATCGACAAGCCCCGCGCGGTGACACTGCTCGCCAAAGCCTGTTTCGACCTGAGATTTGGCCCTTCCTGCATCGCGGGCAGCGCGCTGACCGGGCTGTCCACATCTGCGGTGCGCGATCCGGCTCTGGCCACGCGGTTCGAGGCTGCCGTCGATCCGGCCCTTACGAGCGCTTGTGACGAGGACCGGGTCGGGGCATGCGCGATGCTCGGCGAATGGCTGCTCGGCCGACTTGGCCCCAAGGACACCGCACGCATCGCCATGCTTGCCGAAAAGGCGTGCAGCGGCGGCGCCGTGCACGGCTGCGCACTGGCGGCCGATCTCGTCCGCCGCACCGATAGCAGCGCCGAGGGCTGGGACAGACGATATGCCTATCTCGATCGTGCCTGCGCGATCCAGTTCGGCTATTGCAGCGGCTTGGCCGATCTGATGCGGGCCGCGCCGCCGATCCGATCGGTCGATAGCGGCCTCATCTTCCTCGCCGATATCAAGGCCTGTCTCGCCGAAGCCGAAGAGCATTGCTGGCGGCTGTACGAGCCCGCTGCCAGGCTGAGCGCCACCGAGCTCGCCCAACTCGTCGAGACATTCGATCAGGCCTGTCTCAATCTGCCCAGACCCAGCGCCGAAATCTGCGCGTCTGCAGCCAGCAACCATCTCGAGCGCGCCGAAGCCGTTCCTGCCGGCGCTGCGACCGATCGGGCGACGGCGGGCCGCCTGTATCAGCGCGCGCTGGAACTGCCGGAGGAAGCCGAGGACAATCCGACCGCGCACAGCGAGGCGCGGGCATTCCTGGCAGGCCGCTGAACCTCAGGCCGCGATGCTGCCTTCCGCATCGTCCTCGGCGAGCAGCCAGGCCTCGGCCTCCTTGATGTCGGTAAACATGCGGGCATCGCGCCCTTGGCTGGCGCGCATCAGCTGCATCCGCGCCAGCGATTGCGAGAAGACAAAAGCCAGCTTGCGCGAGCGATAGCGCGGCCCTGCGAGCACGGCACCGAACGCCTGCACGATCTCCTGCGGCTGGATCTTCATGTCGCGCACATCGACCAGGGTCACATGCTCGTTGGGACCGCAGGTCAGCCGCTCATGCGCCGCATTGCGCGCCGCAACGAACCGCTCGACGTCCACAGCCTCGAAAAAGCCTGCGAGATACTGCCGCACCATGTTGGTCGATGGATCGGCTGTGATTCGAAAAATTGCCCCCATCTCGGCTGGATATTCCGGGGAAATGAAGATTCGGTAAGCGCTGGAACACGATCGTTTCGGACCGTCAGGCGTCCGCTAGGCATCCGTCATGAGGCCCTGAACGCCACGTTTCCAGGGCATATGCCACTCGGGCGCGTTTGACTTTGCAAGGCGCGGCAACACACCATCCCTGCCCAGCAGCCAGGCCTCGGCCTCCGCGACCGAATAGAAGAAGCGCGCATCGCGTCCGGATGCGGCGCGCTGCAGCTGCTTGCAGGCCAGCGAATGCGAAACGACAAAGGCAAGCTTGCGCGAACGCAACGGCGGATTGGCCAGCACGGCCTGAAATGCCTGGACGACGTCCTGCTGCTGAATCTTGACATGACGCGCGTCGACCAGGGCCAGATGCTGGTTCGGCCCGCACGTCAGCTGTCCGAAAGCGGCATTGCGGTCAGCGACAAAGCGCTCGACATCCGCTGGTTCGAAGAAACCAGCGAGATACTGCCGCAGAATATTGTTTACCGGATCGACCTCAATTTTGTGAATCGCGTCCATGAATCGGACTTATGCGAGTCGAATGAAGATTTGGTAAGCGCAATTTGTGTGGGATATGACGCTGAACTGCCCAGCTTTATTGCAACTTTTTGCAGATAACAGTCATGCTTAATAAAGCCTCAAGTCGTCCACCGCTTGCCAGGCCGTTTCATCAGTCCCGGTGAGCGCGTCGAGATCGCCCGGCTGCGCACCTGCATCATCCACCCATTCACGCAACGCCGGACCGCCATTGATCACGTCGATCGCCAGCTTCCCGAGCTCGTACTCGTACGGGAAATCGCGCCAGAGCGGGTAATCCGGATAGAGCGCGCGGATCGCCTTGAAGCCCAGCGCCTGGACGCGCCAGGGGCGGAAGGCATGATGATCGTAGAACTGGCCTTCAGCATGAATGTGCACGCCATGGCAGAGCTGGCCGACATGCTTGTGGAAGGTCGGCTCGAACCAGATCTCGCGCAAGGCGCAGCCGGCCAGCCATTCGGGCGCGAGAGCATGCATCTTTCCGATCACGTCGCGTGCGTTGATGTCGGGCGCGCCGAACAGCTCGAGCGGGCGGGTCGTCCCCCTGCCCTCGCTCAGCGTCGTGCCCTCCAGCATCACCGTGCCGGCATAGGCGCGCGCCATGTTGACGTTCGGCGCGTTGGGGCTGGGATTGACCCAGAGCCGGTCGGTCGGCCAGCCGAAGCCCGGCGCGGACTCAGGTTTCCAGCCGTGCATTTCGACCACGCGATAGTCGACATCGAGCCCGTAGTGCCGGATGAACCAGTGGCCCATCTCGCCCAGCGTCAGCCCGTGGCGCATCGGCATCGGCCCTGCGCCGACAAAGCTTTCCCACCCGGTGCGCAGCGTCAACCCCTCGACCGGGCGTCCGGCGGGATTGGGCCGGTCGAGCACCCAGACCGACTTGCCATGCTCGGCGGCGGCCTCGAGAATGTAGAGCAAGGTCGTGACGAAGGTGTAGATGCGGCAGCCCAGGTCCTGCAGGTCGATCAGGATCACGTCAAAGCTGTCGATCATTGCCGGGGTCGGGCGGCGCACCTCGCCATAGAGGCTGAACACCGGGATGCCGTGCACCGGATCGGTGAAATCCGGGCTTTCAACCATATTGTCCTGCTTGTCGCCGCGCAGCCCGTGCTGCGGCCCGAAGGCGGCGGTCAGTTGGATGTCGTCGAGCGCGGCCAGGGCATCGAGCGAATGCACCAGATCAGCGGTCACCGAGGCAGGATGCGCGAGCAGCGCGACGCGACGGCCCTTGAGCGGCGCGCGCAGCTCGGGCTCAGCCAGAAGACGATCGATACCGAAGAGCATGGGGGCCTCGCTGCAAGATGATGCGCGCTGTTTAGCCGAGCCGCGCGGCAAAACAATCCGGGTGGTGAAAATCGGGTTTGCCGGACGGATGCGCAAGCGACCAGTAGCTCCTGGCTCCGTCGGTGGCTTCGATCACGGCGGTGATCGCCAGCCGCCAGGGCGCGGGGCCGAGCAGCGCGTCGAGCCCGGCGAGCGGGATGGTCGCCTGCCAGAGCCCGCTCTCTTCTGCCATCTGCGGGTTTACCGGCAAGGCTAGGTCGCGCATTCCGGTACGGTAATCGTCGAACGCATAGGCCGCCCAGGCACCCGAGGGAGCGAGGTTGAACTCGGCATAGGCAGGGCCGGATGTGGACCCGATGAACGCCTCGAAGCAAGTGTGCTGCCAGAGGCCATCGGTGCGGCCCTGTGCCGGGGCGGGCCAGACGATGCGCGCTTCGGGGTCGGTGACGTGATAGGTGATCGTCAGCGTGTCTTCTGCGGCCAACCAACAGTCAACCGATAGGGTGACGCCTTGGGACGATGGAAAATCGGGATGGGGATGAAGCTGCGACATACTGACAGCATTCCAGACCAACCACGCGCAGTTCAACCTCTTTCGTCATTCCCGCGAACGCGGGAATCCCGCTTATGCGCTGACCGGGACGCAGAAGCGGGACCCCCGCCTTCGCGGGGGTGACGAGTTGGATCGATTGGGAATCGAGCGGGAATCACGAGGTTTGCGCTTTCATCCCGCAATGCTAGACTGACGCAAACGTAAAGCGCGCCAAGCGCATCGGGAGAGCATCATGGCGCTGGTCAAGGCTGCCAATCCATCGCAGATCTTCGGGCGCGAGGCGTTTCGCGACCTCACCGCCATATCGCGCTGGAAGGGACTCGCATTGGTCGCGCATGCCTGGATCACGATCGTCGCACTCGCCTGGGGCGCGGCCTGGATCGGCACCTGGTGGGCCTGGGTGATTGCGATCGTGCTGATCGGCGGACGGCAGCTTGGTCTCGCCATCCTGATGCACGAAGGCGCGCACGGGCTGCTCCACCCGAACCGTGCGGTAAACAACTGGGTCGGGCAATGGGTCACCGGCGTGCCCATGGGCACCGATCTGCACGCCTATCGCACCTATCACCTGACGCACCATCGCTACACGCAACAGCCCGAGGACCCGGACCTGTCGCTCTCCGCGCCCTTCCCCACCACGCGCGCCAGCCTGATGCGCAAGGTGTTCCGCGACCTCACCGGCCAGACCTTCATCAAGCAGCGCGGTGCGCAGCTGGCGATGGCGATCAAGGGCTTCGGCCCGGGCGCGAAGGAGCAGAACCTGTTCATCGGCAAGGTGACGCTGCGCTTCCTCGCCGCGCAGGTCGTGCTGCTCGCGCTCTCGTTCGCTACGGGGCTCGGCGCGCTGCCGTATCTCATCTGGCTGATCGCGATGGCGACGACGTTCCAGCTGTACCTGCGCATCCGCAACATCGCCGAACATGCCTGCACGACGACGGGCAGCGAGGACCCATTCACCCATGCGCGCACCACACACGCAAACTGGCTGGAGCGGGCGACGGTCGCGCCCTATTGGGTGAATTTCCACAGCGAGCACCACCTGTTCATGGGCGTGCCCTGCTATAATCTGGCCAAAGCGCACCGCATGCTGGTGGAGGCAGGGCATGCCGGGCGGATGACCATCGCGCCCGGCTATGCCGCGGTGATGCGGCAGGTCGTCAAACCTGCCGCATGACCTGAAGCATCACGCCATTTCGGTGCTGGCCTTTTCGCTGACCATCTCGGCAATCGCCTTGCCGAAGGCGGGCAGATCGTCGGGGCAGCGGCTGGTGATGAGATTGCCGTCGATCGCGACCTCCTGATCGACGAAATTCGCGCCTGCGTTCTTGAGGTCGGTGACGATCGACTTGTAGCCGGTAATCGTCTTGCCCTCGGCCAGCCCCGCCTCGACCAGCAGCCAGGGTGCGTGGCACACGGCGGCGACGGGCTTGCCCGCGTCGGCAAAGGCCTTGATCAGCGCCAGCGCCTCGGGATTGACGCGCAGCAGGTCGGGGTTGATCTGGCCGCCGGGCAGCACCAGCGCGTCATATTGCTCGACCCGCGCGCCAGAAAGCGGCGCATCGACGCTGACGCTCTGGCCCCAGTCGTCGCCCTTCCAGCCCTTGATCTCGCCACTTTCGGGCGAGACGATGGTGACATTGGCGCCTGCGCCCTTGAGGTCGTCGCGCGGCTGGAGGAGTTCGGATTCCTCGAAACCGTGCGTGGCGAGGATGCAGATGTTGCGACCGGAAAGATCGGGAAGGCTCATGGGGGATTCTCCGTTTTGGGGGTTTCCCTGCCCCTACGGATGCAGCCCGAAGGCGTTCCCTATAGCCACTTCGCCCATTTGAAGCGCAGGTACAGGCCGACACAGATCGTGACCATCACGCCCACGACCAGAAAATAGCCATAGTGCCATCGCAGTTCCGGCATGAATTCGAAGTTCATCCCGTAGATCCCGGCAATCGCGGTCGGCACCGCCAGGATCGCGGCCCAGGCGGCAAGCTGGCGGGTGATGACGCCCTGGCGCTGCTGCTCGAGCAGGCCGCTGGTCTCGATCACCGAGGTCAGCGTGTCGCGTAGCCCCGCGACGCGATAATCGGCGCGGCGGACATGGTCGTGCAGGTCGCGGAAATAGGGATGGATGTCGGCATCGATCTGCGGCAGCTCGAGGTGCATGCAGCGATTGGCGACGTCCTGCATCGGGCTGAGCACCCGTTGCAGCCGGAACAGGTCGCGGCGCAGCGAGAAGAGCTGCGCGGTCTCTTGCTTGTTCAGAAACGCATCGAGCGCGCGGTCCTCGATGCCGAGCACCTTGTCCTCGAGCGTGTCGATGACATCGAGATAGCCGTCGACGATGAAATCGAGGATCGCATGCAGCACGTAGTCCGCGCCACGCTTGAGCAGCCGGGGTGTCGCCTCGAGCTTGTGGCGCACCGGGCTATGGTCGCGCAGCGATCCGTGCCGCACGGTGACGATGAACTGGCGGCCCATGAAGATGGCGGTATTGCCATAGGTGATCGCGGTGTTGCTATCGCTCTCGTCGAGATGGACGGTGCGCGCGACCGCAAACAGATGCTCGCCATAAGGCTCGATCTTGGGCAGGTGCCGCCGGTCGAGCGCGTCTTCCACCGCCAGCGGGTGCAGCCCCAGCTGCGACTGGATCGGCATCAGCTCGGCCTCGCTCGGCTCGTGCAGCCCGATCCACAGCAGGTCCGCCGGGTCGTCGAGCGACGGCAGCGGCTGGCTCAGGTCGATATCGCGCACCCGCTCCCCATCGCGATAGAGGCGCGCGGCGATGACGGTCACCGGACGAAAGCCCGTGTCAAACCGTCTCTCCCGTCCGCCCCAGCGCTTCCGCGATCAGCTTGCGGGTGTTGGCGATGCCGTAGAGCGCGATGAAGCTGCCCATGCGCGGCCCCTGCTCGCTGCCCAGAAGCGTCTCGTACAGCGCCTTGAACCAGTCGCGCAGGTTGCCGAAGCCATAGGCCTCGTCCTTGCCGATGGCATAGACGATGTTCTGGATGTCCTCGGCCGATGCGTTTTCGGGCAGTTCGGCGAGTTCGTTGTCGAGCCGGGTCAGCGCGTCGATCTCGGGCCCCTCGGGCCAGCGGCGCTTGAGCGTCGGGGCGATGAAATCGCGGCCATAGTTCACCGCATTCTCGATCAGCCCGTCGAGTTCGGGATGCGTTTCCGGCGAGACGCCGGGCGCATATTTCTGCACGAAGCCCCATACCAGATCCTTGTCGTCCATGCCCGGCAGGCTGACGACATTGAGCAGCAGCCCGAAGCTCACCGGCGGGCTGCCTGCGGGAACGTCGCCCGCATGGATATGGTGCGCGGGGTTGCCCAGCCGCTTGTCAGCATCCTGGCCGTGCCAGTTGTCGCGGAACTGGAAATATTCGTCCACCGCGCGCGGGATGACGCCCAGATGCAGCTGCTTGGCCGCCTTGGGCTCGCGGAAGATATAAAAAGCCAGGCTGTTCTCGCTGCCGTAGCGCAGCCATTCCTCGATCGACAGGCCGTTGCCCTTGGACTTGGAGATCTTCTCGCCCTTTTCGTCGAGGAACATCTCGTAGATCATGCCCTCTGGCTTCTGGCCGCCGAGCACGCGCGCGATCTTGCCCGATTGGACGCCGCTATCGGTCAGGTCCTTGCCGTACATCTCGTAATCGACGCCCAGCGCCACCCAGCGCATCGCCCAGTCGACCTTCCATTGCAGCTTCGCACCGCCCGAGAGCACCGATTGCTCGATCGTCTCGCCCTCGTCGGTGAAGCGCACGATCCCGGCCTCGGCATCGACCACCTCGACCGGCACCTGCAGCACCACACCCGACTTGGCGCTGATCGGCATGATCGGCGAATAGGTCGCGGCGCGCTCGGCACGCAGCGTCGGCAGCATGATGTCGAGGATCGCCTGATAGTTGCGCAGCACCCCGCGCAGCGCCTCGTCGAACGCGCCGCTGCGATAACGCTCGGTCGAGGAGACGAACTCGTAATCGAAGCCGAACTGGTCGAGGAACGCGCGCAGCATCGCGTTGTTGTGATGCGCGAAGCTTTCGAACTTGCCGAACGGATCGGGGATCTGGGTCAGCGGCTTGCCGAGGTGCTGGCGCAGCATCTCGGGATTGGGCACATTGTCGGGCACCTTGCGGAGGCCATCCATATCGTCGCTGAACGCCACCAGCCGCGTCGGCGCGCTGTCGGTCAGCGTTTCATAGGCGCGGCGCACCAGCGTGGTGCGGAATACCTCCTGGAACGTGCCGATATGCGGCAGGCCTGACGGACCATAGCCGGTCTCGAACAGCATCGGCCCCTGACCCTCGGGCTTGCCATTGGGATAGCGTTTCAGCAGCTTGCGCGCTTCCTCGAACGGCCATGCCTTGGATCGCATTGCAGCTTCGCGATACGCGCTCACACGTGTTTCCTTTTCGTTCCGATGTCGCCATAAGGGCGGATAATGATCGCTTCCCTAAACTTTCCAGCCCTGCATGCAAGCCATAGCGCGATCTGGTTCGCGCATCCCGGCGAGCCTGCGGTGCGCATCGCCAAGGGCGAGGCGATCGCCCGCGCGGCCGAGACGCCGCTGATCATGCTCAATGCCCCACTGGTGGCGCAGCGGCTGGGCTATCCCGAGCTATCCGGGCTCGACCTGCTCGAGCTGTTCGCCTTCGTTCACCCGGCGCAGTTCATGGTACCGACACCGATGGGGCTGGCGAAGGCGCTGAAGCTCCCTCTCCTACTCAGGGGAGGGGGGAACGCGCCCGAGCTGGCATTACAATCCCCTCTCCCAACCCTCTCCCCTCAAGGCGAGAGGGCTGAACAAGGTCTCCCCGAATCCGCCATTCCGGCCCTGCTCCATGCCGCCGCCGAGGCGCTGATCGCGACGCTGGAGCGGCCCGACTGGCCGCAGCGCGAGGGGGCCTGGACCGGGCTGCAGGCGCTGGCGCGGTTGCGCTGGCCATGGGCCGGACTTGCCTCCAAGCATCTGAAACAACCGGAAAAGGCCGAACGCTGGCTGTTCTCGCGCCTGCCCGAATGGGAGGAGCAGGCCCCGCGCCCGCAGCCGCGCCAGATCACGCTGGCGGAAAATGACGCCGAGGCGCAGCTCGAGGCGCTGACTGGCGCGGGCGCAGAGCGCCGCGAGGGCCAGCGCCAGTTCGCGCGCACCGCATCGCACATCTTCGCCCCGCGCGAACGCCGCGCCGAACCGCATATGCTGCTCGCCGAAGCGGGCACCGGAATCGGCAAGACGCTGGGCTATCTCGCGCCTGCCTCGCTCTGGTCGCACGGCGCGGGGGGAACGGTGTGGATCTCTACCTATACCAAGGCGTTGCAACGTCAGCTCTCGCGCGAGACCGAGCGCATCTATGCGGGCGAGGCCGAGTTCCGCAAGCGCGTGGTCATCCGCAAGGGGCGCGAGAACTATCTGTGCCTGCTCAACCTCGAGGATGCCTTGCAGGGCGGCTTCCAGAACCGCGCCGCCGTGCTCGCACAGCTGGTCGCGCGCTGGGCCGCGTATAGCCGCGACGGCGACATGATCGGCGGCGACCTGCCCGGCTGGCTGACCACGCTGTTCCGCCGCGCGGGCGTCACCGCGCTGACCGACCGGCGCGGCGAGTGCGTCTATGCCGGCTGCCCGCATTACCGCAAATGCTTCATCGAGCACGCCGCGCGATCGAGCCAGAATGCCGATCTGGTCATCGCCAACCATGCCTTGGTGATGGTCAACGCTGCGCGCGCGCGCGAGCAGCAGGGCCGCCCGACGCGGATCATCTTCGACGAGGGCCATCACCTGCACGATGCCGCCGATTCGATGTTTGCGGTCGCGCTGACCGGCCAGGAAACAGTCGAGATGCGCCGCTGGGTGATGGGGCCCGAGGGCAAGTCGCGCGGCCGCAGGCGCGGGCTCGCCGCGCGCCTCTCGGACGTCGCCTCCTATGACGAGGCGGGCGGGCGCGCGATCGAGGCGGCGCGGATCGCCGCCGAGGCGCTGCCCGGCGAGGGCTGGCTCGCGCGCATCCGCGAGGGCGCGCCCTCGGGCGAAATCGAGCAGCTGCTCGCCGCGATCCGGGGCACCGTCTATGCCCGCGACGAAAGCGGCGCAGAGGATGCAGGCTACGGCATGGAGACCGAACTTGCCGAGCTCGACGGTCCGCTGATCGCCGCCGCGATGGAAGCCGCGCGCGCAATCGACGCGCTGCACCAGCCGCTGGTGGCATTGGGGCGCAGGCTGGAAGTGCTGATCGAGGATCCGCCCGACTGGCTCGACGGCCCAGCGCGCGCGCGCATCGAGGGCGCGCTCGCCTCGCTTGGCTGGCGCATCGACCTGCTCGCCGCCTGGGCCTCGCTGCTGGGGCGGATCGGCGGCCCTGCGGATCCCGATTTCGTCGACTGGCTGGCGCTCGACCGAATCGAGGGGCGCGAGTACGACATGGGGCTGCACCGGCGCTGGCTCGATCCGGGCAAGCCGCTGGCCGAAGCCGTGATCAAGCCCGCGCATGGCGTGCTGGTCACCTCAGCCACGCTCAAGGCCGGCGAGGACTGGACCCCGGCAATGATGCGCACCGGCGCGGTGCATCTGGAAAAGCCGCCCGAATTGTTCGAAGCGCGCAGCCCGTTCGATTATGCCAATCAGGCCGAGGTGCTGATCGTCACCGACGTGAAAAAGGGCGACATGGCGGGGCTGGCCGGGGCCTATGGGCGGCTGATCGAGGCCGCCGGTGGCGGAGCCCTGGGCCTGTTCACCGCGATCAAGCGGTTGCGCGCGGTGCATGGCCGCATCGCCGACCGGCTCGCGCAATCGGGTCTGCCGCTCTACGCGCAGCATGTCGACCCTATGGAGACCGGCACCCTGGTCGACATCTTCCGCGACGATCCACGCGCCTCGCTGCTCGGCACCGATAGCTTGCGCGACGGGGTCGACGTGCCCGGCGATTCGCTGCGGCTGGTCATCATGGAAGGCGTGCCATGGCCCAAGCCCGACATCCTGCACCGGGCGCGCAAGCTCGCCGGTGGCGGCACCCAATATGACGACATGATCATCCGCGCACGCCTCGCCCAAGCGTTCGGACGGCTGATCCGCCGCGCCGACGATCGCGGGCGGTTCGTGATGCTCTCCTCCGCCTTTCCCTCGCGTCTGCTCAGCGCCTTTCCGCCCGGAACGCCGGTGCGACGGTGCACGCTTTCCGAAGCTTTACAAGCGGTGCAATCTGGCGTTTCTGCGCGAGGAAACGAGGGCGCGCGAATCGATCCCGTGACGGGATCGGGGGGAGAGATGCGATGAAAAGGCTGACCTTGCTGCGGCACGCCAAATCGGACTGGCTGGACCGCTCCCTGCGCGATTTCGATCGGCCGCTCAACGCACGCGGGCTGAAGGGCGCCAAGGCCATGGGCTATTATGCCGCCGAGAAGAAGATGGTGTTCGACGCGGTCGTCGCCTCGCCTGCGGTGCGCGTCACCGAGACGATCGACCATTTCGAGACCGCCTATGGCCAGACGCTGCACCCCGACTGGGACCGCCGCATCTATCTCGCCTCGTCGGTAACGCTGATCGACGTGCTGCGCGGGGTGGATGACAGCGCGAACCATGTGCTGATGGTCGGGCACAATCCGGGTCTGGAAGACCTGGTGTTCGATCTGGTGCCCGATGATGGTTCTAGCCCGTTGCGCGATGTCGTCGAGGAGAAATTCCCCACCGCCGCGCTCGCGATCATGGACATTGCGATCGATCACTGGTCCGAACTCGACAACCGCACCGCGAAATTGATCGAGGTCACCCGTCCGCGCGATCTCGATCCCGAGCTGGGGCCGCAGGACGACGACTGACGCCATGGCAAAGCCGCTGCCCGAGACCATCCTGCGCCGCGCGGGCCCGGACGATGCCGCGAAGCTGGCGCTGATCGGCTCGGCGACCTTTCTCACCGCCTTTGCGCATGATCATCCGGGGCAAGCGCTGATCGACCATTGCAGCGTCGAGCATGGCATGGCGCGCTATGCTGGCTGGCTGGACAAGCCCGAATACGCCTTCTGGCTGCTGGAAACGCCGCTCGGCGCGCCGGTCGGCTATGCGATGATGAGCCCGCCCGAGCTCGATATCAAGCCGCAGCCCGGATCGGTGGAGTTGAAGCGCATCTATGCGCTGTCGGGCTGGCAGGGTGCTGGCCTTGGCCGCAGGCTGATGGACGCGGTGATCGACGAGGCCCGCGCCCGCGAGGCCACGTGCCTGTATTTGTGCGTCTATACCAACAATCCCGATGCGCAGCGCTTCTACGAACGCTTCGGGTTCGAGAAGGTCGGGCAGCAGCAGTTCATGACCGGCAACGTGCCGTTTACCGACTGGATCATGCGCAAGCCGCTCTGAACGGTGCGCAGTGGCTCAGGCCGCTTCGAGTGCCGCTGCCAACCGGTCGCGGATCGCGCGCAGCGCGGCGAGATCGATCGAATGGGCAGCGGTTACGGCAGGCGCAGGTGCTGCAGCAGGCGCCGGCTTCGCCGCCTTGCCTGCCAGATACTGCCGCGCGCCGCGCACGGTAAAGCCCTCGCGGTTGAGCAAGCGGTCGATCGTGCGCAGCGTCTCGACATCCTCGGGCCGGTAATAGCGCCGCCCCCCGGCACGCTTGAGCGGCTTGATGCTGTCGAACTGCGCTTCCCAATAGCGCAGGATGTGCGGCTTGACCCCCAGTTCGGCCGAAACCTCGCCGATGGTGCGCATCGCGCCCTCGGCCTTGCCGGAGGAGGTCACCGGGTCAGTCACCGGCCATGATCCTTTCCTTCATGATCTGGCTGGCGCGGAAGGTCAGCACGCGGCGCGGAGTGATCGGAACCTCGACCCCGGTCTTGGGGTTGCGCCCGACGCGCTCGCCCTTGTCGCGCAACAGAAAGGTGCCGAAGCCCGAAATCTTCACATTCTCGCCGCGCTCGAGAGCGTCGGTCATGTGGTTGAGCACCGATTCCACCATCTGCGCCGCATCGGCGCGAGACAGTCCTACCTGGTTGTTGATCGTATCGGCCAGATCAGCCCTGGTCAAAGTACCCACTGAACGCATCGCCCCGTCTCCTAACCCGCCAAGAGCAGGATAGCGGATCGAAGTTATAATGGCAAATCGAGGCTATGTAAAAACAGTGCGAATAGAGGCGATTGCGCGACAAAATTGCGTGAGGTTAATAGCGGATTACCGCCGCCCCCCAGGTAAGGCCGCCGCCCATCGCTTCGAGCACCAGCAGGTCGCCGCGCTGGATGCGGCCGTCGCGCACGGCGGTGTCGAGTGCGAGCGGAACCGACGCGGCCGAGGTATTGGCATGCTGGTCCACGGTGACCACCACCTTTTCCGGCGGCAGACCCAGCTTGCGCGCGGTCGCATCGAGAATGCGGGCATTGGCCTGGTGCGGCACCACCCAGTCGATATCGGCGCTGGTCAGGCCCAGCCGGTGCAGCACCTGCTCCATGACTTCGGCCAGATTGACCACGGCATGGCGAAACACCTCGCGCCCCTTCATCCGGACCTTGCCGACGGTGCCCGTGGTCGAGGGCCCGCCATCAACATAGAGCAGGTCGTGATGGCGACCATCGGCGTGCAACTGGGTCGTCAGGATGCCGCGCGCGGCGCTATCGCCCTCCGCGGCGGTTTCGAGCCCGAGCACGACCGCGCCCGCACCATCGCCGAACAGCACGCAGGTGCCGCGATCTTCCCAGTCGAGAATGCGGCTGAAGGTTTCCGCACCGATGACCAGCGCGCGGCTGCCCATGCCGGTGCGCAGCATGCTGTCGGCAACGCTGAGCGCGTAAAGAAAGCCCGAACAGACCGCTGCGACGTCGAAGGCGATACCGCCTGTCATGCCGATCGCCGACTGCACCTTGGTCGCGGTGGCGGGGAAGGTGTGGTCGGGGGTCGCTGTCGCAAGCACGATCAGGTCGATATCGCTGCCTGCCAGTCCTGCGGCTTCGAGCGCCCTGTTGGCCGCATCTATTGCCAGCGTGCCCGTGGTCTCTTCCGGCGCGGCGATATGGCGGAACTTGATGCCGGTGCGCTCGGTGATCCACTCGTCCGAGGTATCGACGGTTTCAGCCAGTTCGGCATTGGATACCCGCTTGGCTGGCAGTGCCGATCCCGTGCCGAGAATGACACTGCGCGTCGCCGGAGCCTGAAAAGTCATTTGGGAAATTCGCCCGATCCGTTGGAAGCGACGCCGTTGCTGGCGATCGCGCTGGTATCAAAGTCCTTCAGCACATCGCCGATGCGCTGGGTGATATTGTCCTCGACCAGCCTTGCTGCGACCTCGACCGCGTTCGCCACGCCCTTGATGCTGGCCGATCCGTGGCTTTTCACCACCACGCCGTTGAGGCCCAGGAACACCGCGCCATTATGGTTGTTGGGATCGAGATGGTGCCTGAGCAATTCGGTCGCCGGGCGCGAGATCAGAAAGCCGATCTTCGAGCGGAGCGAGGACTGGAAGCTGCGCTTGAGCAGATCGGTGACGAAGCGCGCTGTGCCTTCGAGCGCCTTCAAGGCGATATTGCCTGAAAAGCCGTCGGTGACGACGACATCAACATCGCCGCGCGAGATCTTGTCCGCCTCGATAAAGCCCTTGAACTGCATCGGCAGGTGCGTCGCGGCGCGCAGCGCGGCGGCGGCATCGCGGATCGCCTCGGTGCCCTTCGATTCCTCGGTGCCGATGTTGAGCAGCCCGGTGCGGGGCTTTTCGAAGCCGAAGATGATCTGCGAATAGACCGCGCCCATGATCGCGAACTGGACGAGGTTGCGGGCATCGCACTCGGTATTCGCGCCAAGGTCGAGCATGACCATGTCGGTCTCGTCGAGCGTCGGCAGCAATGCGGCGAGCGCGGGCCGGTCGATGCCGGGCATGGTGCGCAGCGCGAGCTTGGCCATCGCCATTAGCGCGCCGGTATTGCCGGCGCTCACAGCGGCGCTGCAATCGCCGGACTTTACCGCCTGGATGGCGAGCCCCATCGAGCTGTTCTTGGACTTGCGCAGCGCCTGGCTGGGCTTGTCCTCGCCCTTCACCACCTCTTCGGTGTGAAGGATCTCGGACGCCGCGCGCAAATTGGGGTGATTGTCCAGGCCCTGCTTGATCTGCTTTTCGTCGCCGACCAGCAGAAAGGTGAAGCGATCGTGGCGGTGGCGCGCTTCCGCCGCCCCGCCCAGCATCACCCGCACGCCTTCATCACCGCCCATCGCATCAATCGCGATCCGCGGCTTCATCGGCACCGGTTAATCCCCCTGAAAAAGTGCAAAGACCGTCTGATAAGGATCAGGCGACTTCGAGCACCTCACGGCCGTTATAATGGCCGCATGCGCCGCAGACATGGTGCGGGCGCTTCAGTTCACCACAGTTGGAGCATTCGCTGAACGCGTCGATGGTCAGCGAATCGTGGCTCCGGCGCATGCCGCGCTTGGAGGGCGAAGTTTTTCTCTTAGGAACAGCCATGGCAGCCTGCTTACCTTAAATTGCTTGTCAATCAATGCGATATTGCCAACTCGCCCCATCAGGACGCCACTGGCGCGGCCTGCCGATACAGCGACACGGCCCATTCGCGTGCGAAGGCGGCGCTATAGCGAAAATCTCGTGCGTTGCAAGCTCTGTCGCGCTAGTCCGCTGCACAATTGGTCGTCGCGACGCGGACGACCGCCAACGAGGGGACGATACGCATGAACCTGCCGCTGACACTGACCATGGCCGCTGCCGCCGGATTGATCAACCTGTGGCTCGCCCTCCGCATCGGCCAGGTGCGCACCAGCCAGAAGGTCAGCGTGGGCGATGGCGGCAATGAGTTCGTCATCCGCCGCATGCGCGCCCAGGCCAATTTCGTCGAATACACGCCCTTCGTGCTGGTGCTGATCGGTGCGCTCGAATGTTCGGGCTATGCTGCGACCTGGCTGTGGGTGGTCGGCATCGTCTACATGATCGGCCGGCTGGCGCATGGCCTGGGCATGGACGGCGGCGCGTTCGGCATCGGCCGGATGATCGGCACGCTGACCTCGATGCTGACGCTGCTCGGCCTGTCGGGCTATGCCATCTATGTCGCGAGCATCATGCCCGCCGCCTGACAAACCATCGCGCTTGGGGGCGGCGCCTACCCGCCCCTGAGCAGCTTGGCTCCATAATCGCGCTCAAACAGGTAGAGCGCGGTGCGCGCCGCCTGGCCGCGTTCGCTGTCGAGCCCGCCATCGCGGTCCATCAGCAGCCGGGCATCGTCCGATGCCGTGCCGATCAGCCGCTGCACCTGTTCGGGGCTGGCGATGCGGAAGGCGCTGTCGCCCGATTGCCGCGTGCCGAGGAGCTCGCCGCCGCCGCGCAGCCGCAGATCCTCCTCGGCGATATGAAAGCCGTCCTGGCTCGAGCGCATCAGCGCGAGCCGCGCCCGCGCGGTCTCGCTGAGCGCGCTTCCGCGCAGCAGCACGCAGACCGATTTCTGGTCGCCCCGCCCCACCCGGCCGCGCAGCTGGTGCAATTGCGCCAGGCCAAAGCGCTCCGCCGCCTCGATGATCATCAGCGTCGCGTTGGGGACATCGACCCCGACCTCGATCACCGTGGTCGCGACCAGCAGCGCGGTCTTGCCGCTGGCAAAGTCCGCCATCATCGCATCCTTGCGCTCGACCGGCATCTGGCCATGCACCAGCGAGACCTTGCCGGGAAAGCGCTCGGCAAGCTGCGCCGCACGCGTCTCGGCGGCGGCAAGGTCGCTGGTCTCGCTGTCCATCACCAGCGGGCACACCCAATAGGCCTGGCCGCCCCGCTCGATATGCCGGGCAAGCCCGTCGACGATCTCGTGCAGCCGATCGTCGGCGATCACCCTTGTCTCGATCGGCTGGCGCCCCGGCGGCAGTTCGTCGAGCCGCGAGACGTCCATCTCGCCATAATGGCTGAGCGTCAGGGTGCGCGGGATCGGCGTTGCGGTCATCGCCAGCAGGTGCGGCGTCGCCCTGCCCTTCTCCTGCAGCATCAGCCGCTGCGACACGCCGAACTTGTGCTGCTCGTCGATCACCGCGAGCGCGAGATTGCGATAGCGCACCGCATCCTGGAACAGCGCGTGCGTGCCGATGACGATCTGGATCGACCCGTCCGCCAGCCCCATCAGCGTCGCCTCGCGAGCCTTGCCCTTGTCGCGCCCAGTGAGCACCGCGATGCTGACCGGCAGGCCGGAAAGCATGCGCGAGATCGTATCGAAATGCTGCCGGGCGAGGATTTCGGTCGGCGCGAGCAGCGCCGCCTGGCCGCCGCATTCGACCGCGTTCAGCATCGCCATCACCGCGACGAGCGTCTTGCCTGCTCCGACATCGCCCTGGAGCAGCCGCAGCATCGGCACCGGCTGGGCCATGTCGCCGTTGATCTCCTCGATCGTCCGCCGCTGCGCCCCGGTCATCGCGAAAGGCAGCCTGAGCGCATCGCGCAGATGCCCATCGCCCTGCAGCGCGACGCCCTTGCGCTTGCGGTTGGACTGCCGGATCAGCGCGAAGGCGAGCTGGTTGGCGAAGATCTCGTCATAGGCCAGCCGCTCGCGGGGCTTTTCGTCCATGCCCTGATGCGCGGCGGCGAGCGCCTCGTGCCAGTCGGGCCAGCCCTCGCGCGCCTTTAGCGTCGGCTCGATCCATTCGGGCAGCGGCGGCAGCTGCGCCAGTGCCTGCGCCGCCAGTGAGGCGACGCGCTTCTGCCCCAGCCCTTCGGCGAGCGGATAGACGGGCTCGGCCTCGCCGATCTGGTCGGCCTGGCCCGGCTCCACCACATGATCGGGATGGACGATCTGCCACGCCTCGCCCCAGATCTCGAGCTTGCCCGCCGCCAGCCGCGTCTCGCCCAGCGGCCAGAGCTTCTTCGCCCAGCCCGGATTGCCGCCGAAATAGACGAGCGCGATATGGTTGCCGATCGAATCCTCGGCGATCACCCGTGTCGGCCCGCGTCCGGGGCTGCTCCGGTAGCCGGTGGCGGTGAGCGCGATGATGATCTGCTCGCCCGTGCCTGCCTGATCGGCATTGTCGACATGCCTGCGGCGGATGAAGCCGTTGGGCAGATGATAGGCCATGTCCTTGACCCGCGAAATGCCCAGCCGCGCGAACGGCTTCTGCAAGCTCACGCCGACGCCCTTGAGGCTCTCGATCTCGGCGAATGCGGGGTTGAGTATATCGGGGCGCATGGCTATCGCAAAAAACGCAACGCACTGACATGTGCTGCTGGCTGGAATTCTGACCCGTCTTAGGCAGGCCCGGCCCACCCCGCAAGCAAAGGAACTTCTGGCATGGACCGCGAAACCAGATTGCGCCGCCTGGCCTTCCGCGCCTGGCACCGGGGCACGCGCGAGGCGGATTACATGATCGGCGGCTTTTTCGACCGCTATGGGAAAGGCTGGTCGGACGCAGAGCTCGACTGGTTCGAGACGCTGATCGAGGAGCAGGACGTCGACATCATGGCCTGGGCCATCGGCACGCAGCCCGTGCCCGACCGCTTTGCCGGGCCGCAGATGGACGCGTTCCGCCAGCTCGATTTCATCAACATTCCGCGCTGATCGCACCGGCGCGCAAGGCACAGCACTTATGGACAGCATCAGCCGCATCCTGCAGGCGACCGCGCCGCTGACGCTGGCGAGCGTCGCACCCGGCGCGCTGCCGCTGCTGCTGGCGGACCTCGCCCGCGCCGCCGCCGCGCGCAAGCAGGGCGGGCGCATCGTCTTCATCGCGCCCGACGATGCAATGATGCACGCGGTCGCCGAGACCGCGCCCTTCTATGCGCCCGATCTGGAGGCGATCGAGTTTCCCGCCTGGGACTGTCTGCCCTATGACCGCGCCTCGCCTTCGCTCGGCATCACCGCGCGGCGGCTCAAGGCCTTGTGGACGCTGCAGCAACCGGCGGGCGGGCCGCAGCTGCTGGTCACCACGGTCAACGCGGTCACCCAGCGCACATTGACCCCGTTCCGCATCCGCCAGGTCGGCGCGGAGCTGAAACCCGGCATGATGATCGCGCGCGAGGCGCTGATCGAGAAGCTGGTGCGCCAGGGCTATGCCCGCACCGATACCGTCGCCGATTCGGGCGAGTTCGCGGTTCGCGGCAACCTCATCGACATCTTCCCCGCAGGGATGGATTCGGGGCTCCGGCTCGATTTCTTCGGCGACGAGCTCGACACGATGCGCGCCTTCGATCCGGGCACGCAGCGTTCGACCGAGCGGGTCGAGCGGCACATCTTGCTGCCCGCCTCCGAAGTGCTGCTCGACGCCGACAGCATCAAGCGCTTCCGCAGCGCCTATCGCGAGGCGTTCGGCGCCAATGCCACCACCGATCCGCTCTATCAGGCGATCAGCGACGGGCGCAGGCTCGCCGGCATGGAACACTGGCTGCCGATGATCGAGGAGCGGCTGGTGCCGCTGTTCGAGCATCTGGATGATGCCGATATCGTGCTGCGCGATGCCGGGGCCGATGCCGCCGCCGACCAGCGGTTCGAGAGCATCACCGACTATCACGCCAACCGCCAGCGCGGGAACGAGGACAAGGCGGGCAGCTATCGGCCGCTCAAGCCCTCGGCGCTCTATCTGGTGCCCAAGGAATGGCGCGCGGCCGAAGGTGAAACGCCGATCCATCTGGTCAGCAGCCATGACGAGCCCGAATCGCAGCGCGTGCTGGGCCTCGGCTATCGCACCGCGCGCGATTTCGGCGCGGAGCGCGCGCGCGGCGACAATGTCTATGCCGCCGCCGTCGCGCATATCGAGCAGCTGCGCGCCGCCAGCCGGGGCGCGATCATCGCGAGCTATTCGGAAGGCTCGCGCAGCCGCCTGCTCGGGCTGCTCAAGGACCATGGCCTGGCGCGCATGGCGCTGGCGGGCAGCTGGCAGGAGGCGCTGGGCCAGGCCGCGACCGGCATGGCCTCGATGGTCGTGCTGCCGCAGGATCACGGCTTTGCCACCGACCGCTACGAGATCCTGTCCGAACAGGACCTGCTCGGCGACCGACTGGTGCGGCGGCGCAAGAAGCGCAAGTCCGCCGACGCGTTCCTCGCCGAGCTGCAATCGCTCGCGGCCGGCGACCTGGTCGTGCATATCGACCATGGCATCGGCCGCTATGAGGGGCTGGTCTCGATCCCGGTCGGCAAGAGCCCGCACGACTGCGTGTGGCTGACCTATGCGGGCGGCGACAAGCTCTATGTGCCGGTCGAGAATATCGACGTGCTCACCCGCTACGGCTCCGAAAGCGAGGGCGTCGCGCTCGACAAGCTGGGCGGCGAGGCCTGGCAGCGGCGGCGCGCCAAGCTCAAGGAACGCATCCAGGCGATCGCGGGCGAGCTGATGAAGACCGCCGCCGAGCGTGCCTTGCGCACCGCCGATGTCGCCGAGGTCGAGCCGGGCGTCTATGCGAGCTTTGTCGACCGCTTCCCGTACGAGGAAACCGAGGACCAGGAGCGCGTCATCGCCGAGGTGCTCGAGGACCTCGCCTCGGGCAAGCCGATGGACCGGCTGGTCTGCGGCGATGTCGGCTTCGGCAAGACGGAAGTTGCGATGCGCGCCGCGTTCGTCGCCGCGATGTCGGGCATGCAGGTCGCGATCGTCGCGCCGACGACATTGCTCGCACGCCAGCATTACACCAATTTCGTCGAGCGCTTTCAGGGCTTCCCGCTCAATATCGGCCGCCTTTCGCGCCTCGTCACCGTGAGCGAGGCCAAGGCGACGCGCGAGGGCCTTGCCAACGGCACCACCGACATCGTCATTGGCACGCACGCGCTGCTCGCCAAATCGGTCGAGTTCAAGCGGCTCGGCCTGGTCATCATCGACGAGGAACAGCGCTTCGGTGTGGTCCACAAGGAGCGGCTGAAGGCGCTCAAGGCCGATGTGCATGTGCTGACGCTGACCGCGACGCCGATCCCGCGCACGCTGCAGATGGCGATGAGCGGGCTGCGCGAACTGTCAGTCATCCAGACGCCGCCGGTCGACCGGCTGGCGGTGCGCACCTATGTGATGCCCTGGGACCCGGTGGTGCTGCGCGAGGCATTGCTGCGCGAACATTATCGCGGCGGCCAGTCCTATTTTGTCGCGCCCCGGATCAGCGATCTCGACAAGCTCAGCGAATTCATCCGCGACGAGGTGCCCGAAATCCGCCACATCATGGCGCACGGCCAGATGGCGCCGTCCGATGTCGAGGAGCGGATGAGCGCGTTCTACGACCGCAAGTATGACGTGCTGCTTTCGACCACCATCGTCGAATCGGGGATCGACATTCCCAGCGCCAACACGCTGATCATCCACCGCGCCGATACCTTCGGCCTGGCCCAGCTCTATCAGTTGCGCGGCCGCGTCGGCCGCTCCAAGACCCGCGCCTATGCGTATCTGACCACGCCGGAAAATCGCGTGCTGACCGAGACCGCGGACAAGCGCCTCAAGGTGCTGGGCGATCTCGATACCCTGGGCGCGGGCTTCCAGCTTGCCAGCCACGATCTCGACATTCGCGGCGCGGGCAATCTGGTCGGTGACGAACAGTCGGGGCATATCCGCGAGGTCGGGTTCGAGCTCTACCAGTCGATGCTCGAGGAGGCGATTCTCGAGGCCAAGGCGGGCGGCCTGTCGCTCGACCTGCCGCGCCAGAAATTCTCGCCGCAGATCACGGTCGATGCGCCGATCCTCATTCCGGAGGATTACGTGCCCGATCTGGCGGTGCGCATGGCGCTCTATCGCCGGATGAACGATCTCACCAACCGCGCCGAGATCGAGGCCTTTGCCGCCGAGATGATCGACCGGTTCGGCCCGCTGCCCGATGCGACGAGCAATCTCATCAAGCTGATCGAGATCAAGCTGAACTGCATCACCGCGTGCGTCGCCAAGATCGATGTCGGCGCGCGCGGGGCTTTGGTCAGCTTCCATAACGACAGCTTCCCCGATGTCCCCGGCCTGCTCGCCTATGTCGATCGCCTGAAGGGCACCGCCAAGCTGCGCCCCGACCAGAAGCTGCTGATCCAGCGGGTGTGGAGCGATCCGGCCTCGCGGATCAACGGATTGATCCAGCTTTCCAAGGGCCTGGCGGGCATTGTGAAGAAGAGCGTGAAGGCGGGGTAAGGCGCGCCGAGGCTGCGGACAGTTTCCTTTCCTTGCCCGTCACCCCCGCGAACGCGGGGGGGGGGCCCGCTTATTCTTCGCGCCGGCTTGAAAGCGGGATTCCCGCGTTCGCGGGAATGATGTCGCTGGCTCGAATTTCAGCCCAGCTCACCCTGCGCAAACTCCGCGAAAACCTCCGCCTCCATCGCCCGGCCGCGCAGGAAGCCCTGGAAATAGTCGCAGCCCTCGGCGCGCAGCGCGGCAAGCTGGGCGTCGCTCTCCACCCCCTCGGCAATGACCTTGAGGTTCAGCGCCTTGGCCATCGCGATCACCGAGCGCACGATGATCCGGTCCGCTTCCGCTCCGCCGATATCGCGGGTCATCGCATGGTCGAGCTTGAGATAGTCGAGCGGCAGGCGCTTCAAATACAGCAGGCTCGAATAGCCGGTGCCGAAATCGTCGACCGCGATGCGCACCCCTGCTTCGCGCAGCGCGGCAAAGCGCGCCGCCGCGCGCTTGAGATCGGGCACCAGCGCCTGTTCGGTCATCTCCAGCGTCAGCCGGCGCGGGCTGAACCCGGCCTCGGCGAGCATCGCCAGCTCGCGCCGGGCAAAGCCCTTCTCGCCCAGATCCTCGGCGGTGACGTTGAGCGACAGCCGGAGCGGCGCGAGCGGCCCGGTCCAGCGCGCGGCATGCTGCATCGCGCGCTGGCGGATATGGCGCGACAGCGCGCGCGTGAAATCGGCCTTGTCGGCCAGCGCGAACAAGGTGCCCGCGCCGATCTCGCCATATTGCGGGTGCTGCCAGCGCGCGAGCGCCTCGGCCCCGGTGATGCGCCCGGTCTCGACCGCGAATTGCGGCTGGAAGAGCACGGTGATCTCGTCGCGCTCGATTGCCTGGACGATGTCCTGTTCGAGCCGATAGCCGCTCTGCGGCGCGTGGTCGGACTGGCGATCGGCCCAGCGCACCGGATCGGCGGCGCTTTCGCGCGCCTGGGCAAGACCCGCCGAAAGCCGGTCGAGCAGCGAGACCGGCCCCTCGCCCTCGCGCGCCACCGCGAGCGCCGCGCGCGCGGTCAGCCGCAGCCGATGCCCGGCGACGTCGAGCGGTTCGGAAACGACGCGCAGCATCCGCTCGGCCATGACCTGCCAGCCCAGCCGCTCCTCGGCCATGGCATAGGCAATCAGGAAATCGCCGCCCGACAGGCGCAACGTCAGCGCACTGCCGGCGGAAAGCCGTGCCGCCTGGCGTTCGAGCCGCTGCTCCATCGCCTCGAGCGCGGCATCGCCCACCGCAGTGCCATAGGTCGCGTTGACCGCGGGCATGCGGCGCAGCCCGATCAGCATCGCGTGCAATGCCCCCTCGCCCGCCGCTGCAAAATCCGCGATTCGCGCGTGCAGATCCGGCGCCATTCCGTGGCGGGCGGCAAGCTGACCATGGATCAGCCGCAGCTGCAATCGCAGCGCATCGTCCGCAAATGGCGCGAGCAGCGCATGCGTGATTCCAGGCGGGATGGGATGCGCAAGGTCCAGCCAGGCACTGTCGCAGATCAGCAGACCGTCACCCGCATGACCGGCGATCTCGCGTGGCAGGTCATCGGTCTTGCCGCGCATGTCCGCAACCAGCAGATCGGCAGGGCCGTCCCCGGCAGGCGCGAAGCCGCACGCCGCCAGCGCCGCCGCCAGCGCCGCGTCCACCGCGCCGGCGCCGCTGCCGCGCCAGGTCGGCCTGTCCCGATATCCGCTGCTGTCCAGACCCCGCCCCCATTTGCAGGAACACTGCCGCGCGATGCCCTGCATGGGCACGATGCGCAAGACCCCAAGAAACATTGGCGCATTAGCACCGATCCGTTAAGACCCTGTCACCCATAAGATAAGGCGTGGAACATGCCCCCATCGGTTATTGACCGCAAAATCGCGCTGGCAGTCTCCCCTACCGAACGGGCGCGCAAGGCGGCGCGCGAGGTGCAGGCGGCGCATGAATGGGCCAGCCTGGACGAGGCCGATATCGTCGTCGTCATGGGCGGCGACGGCTTCATGCTGCAGACGCTGCACCAGATGCTCGAACGCGGGCGGATCGTGCCGGTCTATGGCCTGAACCTCGGCACCGTTGGGTTCCTCATGAACCTCTGGCGCAGCGGAGACAGCATCGTGCACCGGCTGGAACGGGCGCAGAGCTTCGAGGTGCTGCCGCTGTCGATGACCGCGACCACGATGAGCGGCGAGCGCGTCACCTATCCCGCGATCAACGAGGTGTCGCTGCTGCGCGAGACGCGCCAGACCGCCAAGCTGGAGGTCAGCGTCAACAACGCGGTGCGAATCGGCGAACTGGTCTGCGATGGCGTACTGGTGGCAACGCCGGCGGGCTCGACCGCCTATAACCTGTCCGCAAACGGGCCGATATTGCCGCTGGGCTGCGGGATGCTGGCGCTGACGCCGATCAGCCCATTCCGCCCGCGCCGGTGGAAGGGCGCGCTGCTGCCCGATTCGTCGCAGATCACCTTCCGCGTGCTGGAACCCGGCAAACGCCCGGTCAGCGCGGTGGCCGACCAGCGCGAGGTGCGCGATATCCGCGATATCCAGATCGCCATCGACCCCAACCGCCGCCTGTCGCTGATGTTCGATCCGGGCCACAGCCTCGACGACCGCATTTCGGCCGAACAATTTATCGTCTGAACGTGAAATCAGGTGCTTGCCAAACCAAAAAACCCGGTGCTATAGGCGCGCTTCTCCCGGGGAGCATCGCCTCGCCGGGAAGGCAAAAGAGCGTTCCCCGATAGCTCAGCGGTAGAGTAGGTGACTGTTAATCACTTGGCCGTAGGTTCGAATCCTACTCGGGGAGCCATTTTCCTAGCATAAACTGTTGAAAACACACAGTTTTTGGCTTTTTGCGCAGCTTCATTCCACCAATTTGTCCACTCGCCCAGTCCATCTGGTTGTTGGAGCGGTGCTACATTGCCTTTGCTGATCGCTTCCACACAATATCAAAAGGGTGACCCTCTGCGGCGCTGATTCGTCGCGCGGAAAAGTCTCAGAATGCTGATCTGCAGTCTTGCAGGCTCAGCCCGCGGGGCCCCGGCACCCGTAGCAGCTGCCCTTCCGCCGCCAGCTTGCGCACCGTGCGCCGCTCTCGCGTGCGGTTGGTGCCCAGCGCATGCGCAATTTCCCCCAGGCTCGGTGATCCATGCCAGTCGGCAATATATTGACGCACGAATTTCAGCACCAGCAGCTTCAGGCTGGCCATCTCGGGCCGCTGGCGCAGGGCATGTTCATGGTCGGCATGGGGGGCGGTGGCTGGGCCATGCTTGGAACATAACAGGAAAATTGTGAAAAAGCGCTATTTCGCTATTTGGTGCACCCCCGCGTTTAATTTTTGAGCCCGTTTATGAGGGCTGAAGTCGTCAAAATTTCGTAGCCGGAAAACCAGAAAAAGGGGCAGGTTCGCAGGTGCCATTGATCGTGTGCACATTGCCTGTCGAACCGGTAACACTGGACCTGAACCGATGATTTCCGTTGGTCCGATCGATCACGTTGACCAAATGACTTGTAACGCGTCCGAGCACCTCGTGCTTTTCCGCTAAGATCAGTCGGTCTGGATGAACCTGCGCAATATCAAAAATAATGTCGCAATGCTCCCAACACCATTTTTGCGACTTCAGATCGATCCTGAAACCATAGCTGTGTGGTTCAACCGGCGATTCAAGGTGGAATTGTCGTTCGCCGGTGCACTTCAGATCGAATTTCTCTGGTGCCGTGGCGGTGGTAGGAACCGCGAACGCGAGTATAGCCAACAATTGAAGTTTCATCCGATCATCTCCGGCGCATCGATACGCGCGATTGCGAACTTATGCTCAGCCCGCAGGTTCAGGCAATAGCCGCTCAGCTCGCGCCCGTTGCTTGTCCAGTTGCCGACGGTTCGCACGCTCACCAGGCCGTGATCGTCGGTATAAGTGAAGCGGATCAGGTCGCCTGCAGCGCCGGGTTTCAGCATCCAGCGCTTCGCCATGTCGGCACGCAGGCCCTTTCGGCGCTGGCGTAGGCGGAGACAGCTGCTTCGGTGGCGCGCTGCGCAGCCCCTGCGCCTTGTCGATCAGTCCCGTGCCGGCATCATAGATCGATTTCACCGTCTTGATCGTGTTTGGATCGCTAAGCGTCT
>NZ_LSIS01000142.1:0-10839 GCF_001556365.1 Blastomonas sp. CCH1-A6
GGTCGATGTGGCGGGCTTGTCGCTGATGACCGGGAAGCCGGCCGCCAGCGCCGCACGCGCAGCGGGCAGGTGATGGTGATTCGGGCTGACGATGCTGACGAAATCGATCCCGTCGTCGCGCGCCTTTTCGGCAGCGAACATCGCGTCGAGCGAGGGATAGGCACGCGCTGGATCGATGCGATAGCTCTCGCCCGCCTCGCGGCTGCGGCCTGGATCGCTCGAAAAGCAGCCTGCCACCAGCTCGATCTCGCGGTCCATTTCCGCTGCGATCCGGTGAATCGGGCCGATGAACGATCCCGGCCCGCCGCCGATAAGCCCCATTCGCAAACGCCGCATCGTCGATCCGCTCCTACCATTTATTTTCGAATACATATTCTAGTTTGCTCCGATCGCGCTCGTCAAGGCAGGTTGTGCGCAAGGCTGTGGCGGGCAAAGCTGAGGCTTGACCGGAGCCGCGACGCGCCATAAACTCGAATGCATATTCTAATAATCAGCCGGAGCAGCGGCAGGAGAGAGCAGTGCAGGCATTGGCCAATTTCTACCGGGACCTCACCCTCAAGCCGCAGGGCATCATCGTGGTGCTGGCGGCCTTCCTGCCGATCATCGCGATCGTCGCCATGGGGCCTGCGGTCCCTGCAATGATCCAGCATTTCGCCAATGATCCCGATGCGCGCGCCAAGGTGCCCGCGATGATCGGCGCGCCGGGCCTGGCGATGGCGCTGATCGCGCCGTTCGCGGGGCTGCTGGTCGACCGCTACGGACGTCGTTCGCTGCTGCTCTTGTGCACCGCGCTCTACGGGGTGTTCGGCTCAGCCCCGCTGTTCCTCAATGATCTTGATCATATCTATTATTCGCGGCTGCTGCTCGGAGTGTCGGAAGCGGGCATCCTGACCGTGGTGAACACGCTGATCGGCGATTACTGGGACGACAAGGGCCGCAAGAACTGGCTGTTCCTGCAAGGGCTGCTCGGCCCCTTCCTCGCCGGGTTCGTCGCGCTGATCGTCGGCTTCGCCACGACCGTGCAGTGGAACGGCGTGTTCCTGGTCTATCTCGTCGCCTTCCCCATCTGGGCAGCGATGTTCGTCTGGCTGTTCGAACCCAAAAAGGCCGCGGACAAGGGCGTCACCATCGCCGCTGCGCCCGACGGGCCGAAAACCCCCTTCCCGCTGATCAGCCTGGTCCAGGTCGCTACGGTGACGCTATTCTGCTCGATGCTCTATTACGTGTTCATCATCAACGGCGCGCTGATCTTCCGCGAGGTGGGCGTGACCGAGCCGCAGAATTACGCGGCCATCATCTTCATCCCGCAATTCTTCATCCTGGCGGGCGCGGCCCTGTTCAAGGCGCTGTCGGATCGGAGCCACGCGGTGCAACTGGGCACGTTCCTGTCGCTGATGGGGCTGGGCCTGGCCGGCATGGGCCTTGCGCATACGCCCGCGATCATGGCCGCTGCGCTGATCGTGCAGCAGACCGCCGCGGGCATGGCGGTGCCTTCGCTGATCAACTGGACGCAGACCAAGTTCGACTATCACCATCGCGGCACCGGAATGGGCATCTGGACCGCCGCCTTTTTCCTGGGCCAGTCGCAGTCGCCACGGATGGTTCACATGATCGATGCGAGCGCCGGATCGATGCAGGGCGCTTTCCTGATCGCCGGCTGTGTCGCGCTGGGCGGCGCGGTGCTGGCGATTGTCACCAGCCTTGCTGCGCGTCCGCAAGTGGCCAGGGCATGATGATTCGCGCGTTCGTCTCCGCAACGGCGCTGGCGCTCGCCCTGCCCGTGCAGGCGCAGAACGTTCCTGCCTTCCAGTTCAGTGAAGCGGCGCGCGCCGACTATCCGGGTGAAATCGTGCTCGGCACTGGGCCCGGGCAGCCGCAGGAAGAATGGTTCCGCCAGGATGGCGCGCTGCAGGTGCGCAATACCAGCCAGGCCACGCTCACCCCTTTCCTGCCCGATCCGCAATCCGCGACCGGTGCGGCGGTGATCGTGGCGCCCGGAGGCGGTTTTCTGGGTCTGGCGATCGAGGATGAAGGCTTTCGCGTTGCCCGCTGGCTCGCCGATCACGGCATCGCGGCATTCGTGCTGAAATATCGCGTGCTACCAACGCCGGCCGACCCTGCGACCTTCCGCCGCGAACTGGTGGCGGTGCGAACCGGCAGGGGCCAGGCCAGTTTCCGCCCGCCCGCCGATACCCCTCCACAAGCGCTGGCCGACGGACAGGCGGCGCTGCGCCATGTGCTGATGCATGCAAGCGAATATCGGATTGACGCCAGGCGCACCGGCATGATGGGTTTTTCGGCCGGAGCCTTTCTGACGCTGTCGGTCATGTCCGCCGATGCGCCCGATGCACGCCCTGCCTTTATCGCGCCGATCTATGGACGGCAGGCGGCCGTGCCGATGCCCGCCAAGGCACCGCCGATGTTCGCGCTGATCGCGGCGGACGATCCGCTGTTCGCCCGCGATGGCTTTGCGCTGATCGACACGTGGCGCAAGTCGGGCGCGCCGGTGGAGTTCCATTTCCTGCAAAATGGCGGTCACGGCTTCGGCCTCGGGCGCGCCGGAACCACCAGCACCGACTGGATTTACGGTTTTCACCGCTGGCTTGACGTGAACGGCATGCTGGCTTCGGAACCTTGACTCGCATTTCGCGGTTGCACAAAGTTAATCTTCGCCGCATGTCGGCTGCCACGTAAAGGTGCGATGACGGAAAACTTGATGCCAAACCTGCCCCTGCCCTCCCCTTTCTGCACGCAAGGAGCCGCGCCATGCCCGGCAGCGTGAAGAAGAAGAAGGAGGCTGCGAACGGCTTTGCGGTCGCCGATGTCAGCCGCAAGCCGCAACAGGGCCGCTCGCTGGCATCGCTCAAGCGCATGCTGGAAGCCGCACGCGAGCTGATGCTCGAGCGTGGCAGTGAGGAATTCACCCTGCAGGAAGTCAGCGAGCGCGGCCAGGTGTCGATCGGCTCGATCTATCTGCGCTTCGAGAGCAAGGACAATCTGGTACGCGGAGTCATCGCCGAGGCGCTCGAGGAGCAGTCCGCCGAGGAAGCAGCCATGGTCCAGCGGCTGAGCGCCGAATGCGCGGATCTGGCCAGCTTTGTCTTCGAATATGTCGAAGGCTATGCCGAGGTGCTGCGCAAGCACGCCCCGTTGCTGCGCCTCACGATGATGCGCGCCGAACATGACCCCCTGGTCGCGGCCCCGGGCAAGCAATATGCGCTGCGCGCGGAAACCGATGCGACCCAGGCCATGCTGGCGCATGCTGCGGAGTTCGGCGGCGAGGATGCCAGGGACCATGAGGTCAAGGCGCAGTCGGGGTATCACGTGATCTTCGCCACGCTGGCCCGCCAGCTGAGCCTGGGATCGACCGGCGAGTCCGCCCATGCCTATGACTGGAACCTGATGAAGCGCGAGCTGGCACGCATGTGCCTGGCCTATCTGCGCGCGGATTGACAATCGCCAAGGCTTAATTAGAGTTCTGATTCTAATAATGACGCGGCGGGAGAGCTGCGCCGGAATCAGGAGATGAGGCCATGGCATCCGCCCCCCCAATCGCGCAGCGGCTGACCTGGCCACAGCGCCTTGCCTGGATGGTCTGCGCCATGCCGGAGCTGGTGAAATCCTTCGCCTGGGACGCGTTCGTGCTGTTCTTCTATGCGCAGGTCGTGGGACTTTCGGGCTGGCTGATCGGCATTGCGATCGCGGTGATCATCGTCTTTGACACATTGGTCGATCCCTGGATCGGGGCGTTTTCCGACCGCTTAACCGGAACGCGGCTGGGTCGCCGCCACAGCCTGATGTTCGCCGCGATCCTGCCGTTCAGCATTGGCATCGCCATGGTGTTCGCACCGCCTGCAGGCATGGCGCAGGTGCAGATACTCGCCTGGCTGCTCGGCTGGGGGCTGCTCGCGCGCTGCGGCATCTCGTTCTGGACGGTGCCCGCCTATGCGCTGGGGGGAGAGCTGACCACCGACACGGTGGAGCGGCGGCTGGTCGCGGTGCTGCGCAATATCGGCAACCAGCTCGTCATCCTCACCGTCCCGGCGGTGGCGTTCGAGGTGTTCTTCGTCGCCTCCCCCGCCTTTCCCAAGGCGCAGCTCAACCCTGCGCCCTATCCCGGATTCGGACTGTTCGTCGCGATCCTGGGCGGCACGCTGATGCTGCTCGGCGCGCTGGGCACCTATCGCCGCGCCCGGCAGATCGAGGCGCAGGAGAGCTCCACGCCCGACAGCGACGCGGGCACAGGCCCGTTCGCGGTTCTGATGCGGCTGGTGCGCGCGGTCCGGATCACGCCCAATATCGGCAAGCTACTGCTTGTCGCATTCCTGGTGCTGTTCGTGAACTCGGTCATCAACCAGCTCACACTCCACCTTGCCACCTATTTCTGGCAGCTCGACCCCAGCTGGACCCCGCGCCTGCTGATGGCGGCCACCTTCGGATCGATGCTGGCCATGCTGCTGGCACCGCTGTTCCTCAGGATCTTCTCGACCCGTCAGGCGATGGTCATCGGGCTGTGCGGCTTTTTCGCGGTGCAGGCGCTCGCGGTGCTGCTACCGCTCGGCGGGTTGGCCCCGGCAGCGGGGACGGCGGCGATCGGTGCGCTGATCGCCGCCCTGAGGTTTCTGGGCGGCCTCGCCTATGGCCTGTATGTCGTGCCGTTCAACGTCATCACCTATGAAATCGGCGACGAACACACCTATGATACCGGCCGCCCGGCCCAGGGGCTGGTCGCCAGCTTCATGTTCATCGGCCTGCAGCTGGGCAGCGGCGCGGTGGCGCTGCTGGCGGGATCTTTCCTGGGCGTGATCGACTTTCCGGTCGGCCTGTCCGTCGAGGCGATGCCGCAGGACAAGGTCGATGCGCTCGCCTGGTTCGTGCTGGCGCTGGTGACGCTGGCGGGCGGCGCGATGGCGTGGCTGGTCAGCACTTTCAGGATTGATCGCGACAAGGTGGATGCCCTGCGCACGGCCCCGGCGGAAGGAGCGGCATGATGCGCGGAAAGGCCCTGACGCTGGCGCTCGCCGCCGCGCTGACATCCGCCTGCACGACCGCGCCACCGGCCAGCCCGACCGAGGCGAACCGCGCAATCGTCGAGGATTTTGCGCGGCTCTTCTATACCGAGCGCGACGTGCGCCAGGCGTTCGAAAAGCATGTCGCGCCGGATTACATCCAGCACAATCCGGGGATAGCCGATGGCCGGGAGGCGGCGATCAGGGCGCTGACGCCGATGTTTTCCCGGCCCGAGGCGCGCTTCGAGGTGAAGCGCATCCTGGTCGATGGCGATCTGGCGGCGATCCATCTGTTCGGCCGCGGCGATCCTGCCACGCCGGGCGCGGCGGTGGCCGACATCTACCGGCTGAAGGACGGCAAGATCGTCGAGCATTGGGACATATTGCAACCCATGCCCACCACGTCCGCCAATCCGCACCCGATGTTCTGAGCGAATGGCACAAAAAAAGGGGCGCGGACCGCATGGCCCGCGCCCCCTTTTTCATGATTCCTTCGCGATCAGTGCCTGGCGAATATCCGGCGGCACATCGCCTGGTGCTTTTCGACCTGCTCGAAGCCGTCATCGGGCAGATAGGCATGGCCTTCCCATTCGCTCACCAGCGTGCCGGTAAAGCCGCCGTCGCGGAACAGCGGCAGGATGGTTTCATAGTCGATCGCTTCCTCGCGGCCGTCATCGCCCATGCCGTAGAACTTGCCATGGATATGGATGGTGCGGTCGACCAGCGCCGCCCAGCTCTTGGGATCGTGGTTCGACAGGATGAAGAAGGCGAGGCTGGCGGCCTGGATATGATCGGGCTCATGCCCTTCCTTCAGCGCCCATTCGCGCAGGCGACCGGCCTTTTCATGGCTCATGCCCGGCTCGACCCAGACCTCTTTCAGCTTGTCGAGTAGGCTTTCCTTCGCGCCCTTTGCGCGAGCGGCATTGAGCATCGATTCGGGAATGCGGCTCGCCGTCCCGCCAAAATCGGGAATCCAGCCGAGATAGGGCGTATTCAGCTTGTCGTACATCTCGCCATAGGCCTGGACGGCGGGGTGACCTGCCCACATCGGCGCGTGCACTTCCACACCCATGCGGATGTCGAGCTCTTCGGCATAAGGCGCGATCTCAGGCAGCAGCTCGACCGGCAGCGCGAACTGATAGCGCACCAGGCTAAAGCCCATCTTCTTGGCCGAGCGCAGCTGGCGCTTGTGATATTCGACCAGGGTCGCGTCGTCGATCGGCTGCGCCCCGGGGCGCAGGAAGCGGTCGGAGTTGATCGCGCAGGATGTGGCGTTGAGCCCGGCTTCGGCCATCATCTGCTTGAACTGTTCGGCGAACTCGTCCGACACATCGGGGAATTCGCGGAAATTCTGAAAGCCGATGATCTCGATATTCGGCCCCATGCCGCGCCGGGCGACTTCCTTGAGCAGGCCATCGAGCTCGAACTTGCGGTTGAGCCAGGCATTGGTGAACGAATAGAGCGTGACGCCGGTCTGCGGGCCGGTGCTGGTGGCAGTGGTGGTCATGTCGATGTCCTTCAGGCGACGCGCAGCGTCTGCGTCTGGATGTTGGCGCGCTTCATTCCGGGGATGTAGGGCGGGCTAATGAACAGGCTCAGCGCCACCTCATGCTCGCTGCCGGGCTCTGCGTGCTGGCCGGGGATGTGGAGAAAGGCGCTGTCGCGCACGAACCAGAAGGCATTGATCTGCTCGCCCAGGTCCTTGAGCGGCCAGACCGATCCGTCGAACTCGACCTTGGCATCGGACAGGTCCACCGGCGCACCGTCGATGTGCACCGAATCGATCTCGACAATGGAAAACGGCAGTGACCTGTACCACGGCAGGCGCATGGCCAGGCGCAGCCCTTCGGGCGTCGCACTCAGCCCCTCTTCTCCGATGATACGTTCAACCGGAAGCATCACTCTCTCCTCGCTTAATTAGAATGATGTTTCTAATTGTCGCTTGACAGCGGGTCAAGGCTGGTGTTGAAAAAATCAGAACAACAGTTCTAGATTTTGCGCTCGTTTTCAGCAGCGCTGCCAGGGGAGAGGGGCTTGGCCCGGTTCGACTATATCATCGTGGGCGCCGGCTCGTCGGGCTGCGTGCTCGCCAACCGGCTCAGCGCCGATCCGCGTCATCAGGTGCTCCTGATCGAGGATGGCGGGCGCAACGACCATCCGTTCATCCTGATGGCGGGCGGCTTCGTCAAGATCATGGGCAATCCCGCCTATTTCCGCGCCTATCCGGTCGCGCAGCAGCCGGGGCGGCGGCAGGAAATGCACGCCTATGGCCGGGGCCTGGGTGGCTCCTCGGCGATCAACGGCACCTGGTATCTGCCCGGCATGCCCGGCGATTATGACGGCTGGGCGGCGATGGGCCTGACCGGCTGGGGCTGGGACGAAATCTCGCGCTGCATCCGCACGGTCGAGAATTATCGCGCTCCCGGCGCGCATCCGGGCCGCGGCCATGACGGCGAGCAGCAGATCACCCCTTCGGACTACAAGGGTCCGGTATTCGACGCGCTGGCCGGTGCCTTTGCGCAAGGCGGCATGCCCTGGGTGGATGACATCACCACGCCCTGCATCACCGGTGCGGGCCGATCGCAATATACCGTCGATCGCGCCGGCCAGCGCCAGTCGACCTATGAGGCGTTTGTCGAACCGATCCGCCACCGCCCCAACCTCACGGTGATCCACCCTGTTGCGGTCACCCGGTTGACCCTCGCCGAGGGCCGCGTCACCGGCGTCGTGACCGAGCGCGAGGGTGTGGAAGAGGCGCACTTGGCGGGAGAGGTCATCGTCAGCGCTGGCGTCTATGGCTCGCCGCAACTGCTCCAGCTGTCAGGAATCGGTCCGGGCGCGGAATTGCAGCGACTGGGCATTGCGGTCGCGCACGAACTGGCGGCGGTGGGCCAGAATTTCGCCGACCACCAGAAAATGGGCGTGTCGTTCGACCTGCACAACAATCCCGGCAACAACCGCGAGTTCCTCGGTTGGCGGCTTTATCGCAACGCGATCCGCTATTTCCTCACCCGCACCGGCCCGCTGGCGCGCGTCGGCATGCCGATCACCGGGCTGATCTCGACCGAAGGGCTCGACGACTGGCCCGAGTTCCAGGTCGCCGCCGCACCCTTTGCGATGCGCACGATCAACGAGATGGCCGAGCGCCCGGGCAGCCCGCTCACCGACCGGCCCGGCCTCACCTTCTCGGGCTACCACCTGCGTCCGAAGAGCCGCGGCACGGTCACGCTCACCTCGCCCAGCCATCGAGACGCGCCGGTGGTCGACCCGAACATGTGGTCCGATCCCTATGACCAGCACAAGGCGCTCGAGCTGTTCCACTTGTTCCGCAGGCTTGCCAGCATGCCTGCACTCGCGCCCTATATCGGCGATGAGCGCATGCCCGGCGCCGCGATCCAGGACGAGGACGCGCTGATCCCCGAGGTGCGCAAGATGACCGAATGCGGCCTGCACGGCACCGGCACCTGCTCGATGGGCACCGACGCGGCCAATTCGGTCGTCGATGCGCGCTGCCGCGTACACGGCCTGCAAGGTCTGCGCGTGGTCGATTGCTCGATCATGCCGACCCCGGTCTCTGGCAACACCAATGGCCCGGCGATCGCACTGGCCCAGCGCGCGTCCGAGCTGATCCTCGAAGACGCACGTGGATAGGTGCCATGGGGCAGCGTCCGCTGCCCCCTATCCTGGCATCTGCTCCAGCTCGAGACCCTTGGTTTCGCGAACCGTTGCAGCAACGAAGACCAGCGACACCAGCGCGCACGCGGCATAGGCACCATAGGTAGCTGGCAAGCCAACGCTATGCGCCAGCCATGGAAAGCTGGAGCTTACCGCGAAATTGGCAAGCCATTGGGCCGCACCTGCGACCGCCAGCGCCGAACCGCGGATCTGATTGGGAAACATTTCCCCCAGCATCACCCACATGACCGGCCCCCAGCTGAGGTTGAAAAAGGCAACACAGACATTGGCTGAAACCAGTGCGGTCAGCCCCACGCCCGCCGGCAGCACGACATTGCCGCCTTCCATGTGCGCCTGGGCAAAGCACCAGGCAAGAATACCGAGCGTGGCTGCCATTCCCCCCGATCCAACGAGCAGTAACGGCCGCCTTCCAATCCTATCAACGAGTCCGATGGAGACAAGGCAGGCCAAGATCGACACAGCGCCCGTAAGGATATTGATCTTCAGCGCATCGGCTTCGCTGAAACCGACCGCCTGCCACAGCACAGCACCGTAATAGAAGACCACGTTGATCCCGACCAGCTGCTGGAACACGGCCAGACCAATGCCGACCCAGACGATAGGCCGCCAGCCGCCACCAGGCTGTTTCAGGTCGGCCAGGCTGGGGGCATGATCCATGTCCAGTGAGCCTGCGATCTCTGCTACCTTGGCCCTTGCTTCGGATGCGCCGAACAGCCTTGCCAGCACGCTCTCGGCTTCATCCAACCGGCGTCGCGCCACCAGATAGCGGGGACTTTCCGGGATGAAGGCCAGGCTGACGAGGAACAGCAGGCCTGGTGCGGCCTGCACCCAGAACATCCAGCGCCACGCAGCATGGCCGCCAATGAGATCGAGCGACGAACCGGCCGCCGCGGCCAGTGCATAGTTGCACAGGAACGCTCCGGTCAGGCCGGAGATGATCATGACTTGCTGGATGCTGGCCAATCGCCCGCGCACCGGCGCAGGCGTGACTTCGCTGATATAGGCTGGCGACAGGACGCTGGCCGCGCCAACCGCTCCCCCGGCAAGGAATCGCGCGAGTGCAAGCACCGGAGCGGACCATGCCATTCCCGACAGCAAGGCCGTAAGGACAAAGAGGATCGCGGCGATCATCATGACCCGCCGCCGCCCCCACAGATCGGCAAATCTGCCTGCCAAAAAAGCACCCAGTGCGCAGCCGGGAAGCAAGGCGCTGACGGTCAGGCCAAGTTCCGTATCGCTCAGACCAAAAGCGGCGCGAAGGCCATCCTGCGTGCCGTTGATTGCGCCCGAATCATAGCCGAACATGAACCCGCCTATCGTGGCCACAGCCACGATAAGGAGGACCGATGATCGTGCGCGTCGATGGGTTTCCATGCCCCGCTTCCCCTTCCCACATTGTCTTTGTGAGCGCTACCATGATGCCCGGGAGGGGGAAGTCAAGTCACATGGCGGGTGGTCGATGCCCGCACCACGATCTCGTGCCCCAGCCGCAGGTCTGGTAGGTCGTGGGAAGCGAATTCCGCAGGGCTTGCAAGATAACGCACGAGAAGGATCGTGGCCTCGCGCGCCATGTTCGAGACCGGCTGGCGGACGGTGGTCAGTTCAGGCCAGACGGCGCGGGCCATGGCGGTATCATCGAAGCCGCAGATCGACAATGCGCGCGGCACTTCGAGCCCGAGGCGATGGGCGGTGGCCATTGCGCCTGCCGCCATGTCGTCATTGCTGGCGAAGATCGCGCTGGGAGGATTTGCGGATGCCAGCAGCGCCTGAGCGGCCTCCATGCCTGAGCGGAACGTATAGTCGCCCGTCGCGATCATCGCCGGATCGGCTGCGAGGTTGGCCTGCTGCAGGGCACGGCAAAACCCGGCCCGCCGCCGTGCGCTCATCGGAAAGCGGTCCGATCCGGCAATGAACCCGATCCGGCGGTGACCGAGCGCCAGCAGATGGCTTGTCATGTCCCTTGCGGCTGCTTCGTCATCCATGCCAATACTCAGCGCACCAGCCATGGCCTGAGTAGCGGCAATTCGAGCCACGGCCAGATGACCGGCTGCAAGTCCGTCGACCAGCGTCGAGTCGTCGCAAAGCGGCGCGGGCAGAAGGACGCCCTCGACCCGATGGCGCTGCAGCCGGGCGA
>NZ_LSIS01000143.1:0-1111 GCF_001556365.1 Blastomonas sp. CCH1-A6
GAGGTTTGACGGAACAACGGCATAGCCGATCCGGCCTGCATAGGATCTATTACGACCGCGATCTTGAATTTGGCAGCGCCGAACCGTGGAATCCCGATGCCACAACCCGCGTGCTCACCATTCTCCTAACCAGTGAATATTGAGGGAGGCCATCATGACCAAATCGCCCCCGGTTATCGAGCTTAGCTGGCGTGATGAGAATTATGGTTCCGTCTGCGCCGTCGCCGCTTTCCGCAACTATGCGGGCACACTGGATTGGAGCGACCGCACCCACCAGCGGTTTCGCGGATGCCTGAAACGTGCAGGCTTCGCGTTCCATTGGGGGCGATGCAGCTATATCGCCACCAGCGGCACCCGCGAAGAGAGGCAGCACGCCCTTTGTGACGAGCTGGCCCGCGCAGGATTCCAGATCGACAGCGGCGACGTGAGGGCAGAGGCATGAACCGCGAACGCCGCAAGCAGATCGCCGCCGCCCGCGTGCTGATCGACAAGGGCAAAGCCCTGTTGGATGAGGCGCGCGACATGCTTGAAACCGTCAAGGATGACGAACAGGCCGCCCGCGAGAATCTACCACCCAGCCTTGAGGACAGCGAACGTGCGCAGGCGATGGACGCCGCAGTTTCCGAACTGGAAAGCGCGATTTCAGCCCTTGAAGACTTCGACGCCGACGAGATCGGCACAAACCTCGACACCGCCAGCGAATAGGAAGGATTGACCATGCAACCCATGCGCCACCTAGATCGAGACACGCGCCGCGCCCGCCTTCTGGCGGCGCGCACGCGCCCCGTCGGCGGCATCAACCGGCGCGGCATCTTCACCGGCCATTGGGACGGCGGCGATGTTGTGCGCCAGTTTCGCGGCGACAACGGATCATGGATCGGCCTTGCCGCCTACAAGGCGAAAGAAGAGCCGGAGCCGCAGCCATGAAAATCAGCAACACGGCGAGCGCCGTTCGCGTCACCCTCTCGCCTACCGAGATCAGCGATTTGCAATTTGTGATCGAGGCGGCCGAGCGCGCGGGGCATTATATGCCCGCGCGCGTCCCCAACATCATGGCGGCGCTGACGCGCAGCGCCGACGATGTTCGGATGAAACAGGCGATGAAGCGGGC
>NZ_LSIS01000144.1:0-282 GCF_001556365.1 Blastomonas sp. CCH1-A6
AAGGCCCGGGGTGTCGTCGGCGGGGGAGGGACGGTTGTTCATGCGCGGGCGTTAGGCTGACACGCTGAACAAATCAAATCCTCCCACAGCTTGCTGGGAGAGGGGGACCGCCCGCGCAGCGGGTGGTGGAGGGGCAGCGGGTTCTTACACTGCCTGAGCGATAGAGCTATCCCGCTTCCCCTCCACCCCCGACCTGCGGTCGGCGGTCCCCATCCCCGAGACAAGCTCGAGGACGATTTTGAACGAACTATTGATCTCTCCTCCCGCGCGCGGGAGGAGAGA
>NZ_LSIS01000145.1:0-578 GCF_001556365.1 Blastomonas sp. CCH1-A6
CGGCGGTTTTCTCGTGGTGCTGTTCATCATCGGCACGTTTTTGGCGCGCAACGCCTATTTCCTGTATTTCGAACTGGGCCAGCGCGCGGCGACCTGGGGCAAGCGCGCACTGGGCATTCGCGTCGCTGTGCGCGATGGCGGGCGGCTGACGGCAGAGGCGGTGATCGCGCGCAACCTGCTCCGCGATATCGAGCTGTTCCTGCCGGTGATGTTCATGACGTCGAGCGGAATTCAGGGCTCGCTCAGCGAGTTCGCGGCCTGGGCGGGGCTGTTCTGGGTCGGCAGTTTCGCGCTGTTCCCGCTGCTCAACAAGGATCGGCTGCGCTGCGGCGACCTGATCGCGGGAACCTGGGTGGTGCAGGCGCCAAAGGCGCAGCTGGCGGGGCTGGTGGCGACAGGGGTGCCCGAAAATGACCTGATCGCAGCGCTACCTTCTGATCGCTATCGGTTCACCGAAGCCGAGCTTGCGGTTTATGGCGAATATGAGCTGCAGACGCTGGAGCAGGTGCTGCGGACGGCCAATGCCGAGTCGATGCAGGCGGTTGCGACGACGATTTGCGGCAAGATCGGCTGGACCC
>NZ_LSIS01000146.1:0-7368 GCF_001556365.1 Blastomonas sp. CCH1-A6
GGCCAGAATATAACTTGGGCAAGCGGAACCGTGGCGGCGCTTCATGCGTCTGCCCTCAAGCTTGAGGAGGAATTCATGTCCGAAGAAGAAACCAAGGCTGCAGCCGCGCCGAAAAAGCCGCGCGCGAAAAAGGCCGCAACTGGTGACGGTGCCGCGAAGCCCGCCGCCCCGAAGCGCAAGGCGGCTCCCAAGCCCGCTGCGGAAAAGCCCGCCGATGTCACCCCCACCCCAAACAGCGCGGTGCTCGTGTCGAGCGGCGTCGCTGCCGCCGGTGCGACCGTCGCCGCGCAGTCGAGCAACGCATTTCAACAGGTTTCCGAAAAGGTGAGCGCAATGATCCCCGAAGACATGGGCGGCAAGGCCAAGGACGTGGCGAGCGATGTCAAGGACATGGCCTGTGATGCTGTCAACAGCATCGCGCAGATCCTGAACGACAGCGCCGGCGCGATCGACGACAATATCGGCCCCAAATATGGCGACTATGCCCGCAGCGCGGCGCAAAGCGTCACCGACGCGGCCGAGCGGCTGCGCGCCAAGCCGGTCGAGGAAATTGCCGAGGATACGCGCGAATTCGTCCGTACCAAGCCGGTTGCTGCCGCAGGCATCGCTGCGGTCGCCAGCTTGGTAGTCGCCAAGATCCTCTCGTCGGTGTTCGGCAAGCGGCGTTGAGCGCCCAGTCCGGACCGCTCCACCCGTGACCCAGACCATTCCCGACACCGCGCCAGGCCCGGGCGCGTCCGATCCGCCGCCTCTGCCCGAGACGGAAGCGGACAAACCCGGGCTGCTCGAACAGTTGCACGGCCTCTACGCCGATGGCCGCGAACTGATCGATGCAGAAATCAGCTTCCAGAAGGCGCGCATGGCCGCCGCCGGGCGCCAGGTCCGCGCGATGGCGGCGCTGGTGTTTGTCGGACTGGTGCTGATCGGCTGCGCGCTGATCGCGCTGGTGGTAGGCACCATGATTGCGCTCATTCCCTATCTCGGCGCATGGGGCGCGATGGGGGCGACCGTGCTCGCTACGCTGATCCTGGCGGCGCTCGCCTTCTGGCTCGCGGTCCGGCGCATCGGCAGGGTCGGAGCGCTGTTCGCCGACGAGAATGCTGCTGCCGACGAGACGAAAGCCTCTGCATGACCGAGCCCTTGCACAGCACGCCGCACGATCACGATGACGATGGCGCCGAAAGCCTTGCCGAGGTTTCCGCGCGTCGCCTCGCTGCGCGCACCCAGTGGCAAAAGGCCCTGGCCCGCGCCAAGGATCGCTTTGCCCCCGCAAATCTGCGCGACGAGGCGATCGAGACCGCCGCCGAGAAGATCGGCAATGCCGCCGATCAGGCTGCGGGTCTCGCCTGGACGCACCGCTGGAAAATTGCGCTGGCCGGTCTGCTTGGCGGGCTGTTCCTCGCGCGCAAGCCGATCACCAAGGCCGCCGCGCCGCTGGCCGACAAGGCCAGGGCGCAAGCGGAAAAGGCCCGCGACGCTCTGCGCAGCACCGGCAAGCGCTGACAGCGCGCAACAGGGCTGGAAAATCCCGCGCAACCGCATTATGGCGCGCCCCAGCAACGCGATGGGGCACGGCACGCAACACCCTGTCGCACGGGAGAGGATGCCGCCCGGCATCCGTTTCATCTGTCAGGGACGCATATTCACATGAGCAAACTTCATCTCGTCATGGGCGGACGCGTCAGCGACCCCCAAACCCTCGATTATTGCGAACTCGACAAGATGGACCTTGTCGGCGTCTATCCCGATTATGCCAGCGCTGAGGAAGCCTGGCGCAGCAAGGCCCAGGCCACCGTCGACGATGCCGAAATGCGCTATGTGATCGTGCACCTGCACCGGCTGCTCGATCCGGAAGAAACGCCCGCCAGCTGACCCTAGTCGATCAGGGAATATCGTGCCGCGGCCGCCGGACCTGGTGGCTGCGCACGAGCGGCACCGCGAGCAGCAGGCCCGCGGCAAAACCGCCGATATGCGCCCAGATGGCGATACCGAGCGCAGTGCCCGCAAAGGCGAGCTGGCTGAGCAGGTTGATTCCGATCCACGCGGCCATCAGCCATGCCATGTGGACGACGATCTGCGGGACCGGGCCGATCGCGGGCGGCTTGCGGCGCGAGAAAAGCAGGAAATAGGCCGCCATCAGCGCCGAAATCGCGCCGCTCGCGCCCACCACCGGCACCATCGATACCGGGTCGATCGCGTAGTGCATGGCCGCAGCGGCGATCATCCCCGCGCCATAAAGCAACAGATAGCGCTCCCAGCCGAGCGCCATTTCGACGATCCGCCCGATCACGATCAACGCCAGCATGTTCATGGCAAGGTGAAACAGCCCGGCATGTAGAAAGGCCGAGGTGAACGGCGTCAGCCAGACCGGCACGACCCATGGATAATCGACGGGCAGAGCGCTCGAATGCCCGTATAGCGCGTCATGCAGCCGCGCCGACCAGAACCCGCCCTCGATCTGCATCGGTTCGGTCCAGCCGGTGGTAAAGCCCACCAGCCAGACCAGCACATTGGCGATCACGAGAAAATTGGTTGCCGACCGCTGCGGCACGGCGGGCATGGTTCAGATGAACTCGATCTTGGACACGAGGTAGAACTTGTCGCCCGAAGGCACGCTCACCTCGACCTCGTCGTCGAGCTGACGGCCGATCAGCGCGCGGCCCAGCGGGCTCGAATAGCTGATCCTGCCCTTGCGCGCGTCTGCCTCGGCTTCGCCGACAATCTGGTACTTGACCGGCTTGTCGTCCTCGTCGAGCAGCGTCACGGTCGCGCCGAACACGATCTTGTCGCCCGAAAGCGTGGTCGGATCAATGATCTGCGCACGGCTCAGCTTGCCTTCCAGATCGGCAATGGTCGCCTCGACCTGGCCCTGGCGCTCCTTGGCGGCGTGATATTCGGCATTTTCCGAAAGATCGCCATGCGCGCGCGCTTCCTCGATCGCCTCGACGATCAGCGGACGTTCTTCCTTGAGCGCCTTCAGCTCGCGCGAGAGCTTTTCATAACCTTCTGCCAGCATCGGCAGCTTATCGACGGTTGCCATTCGGCATATCCCTTCATCCTTGGCCGACGCGAAGCCGAACGTCCGACAATAATGCCTTTAGCGGCCCTCGAACGGGGCCGCATCAGGGTAACGACTTGTCGGGGGGCTCAAGCGTCAGGCCGTATATTATAGGCCTGAAGCGGCTTTACTTCAAGGCTTGTCGCCGCAAGCGACGCCATGGCCTTGACCGCCGCGACGCTGGCAGCTGCCGTGGTGAAATACGGAATCTTCCCCGTCAGCGCGCTGGCGCGGATCGATTGCGAGTCCTTCAGGCTCTGCCAGCCCTCGGTGGTGTTGAAGATCAGCGCGATCTCGCCGTCCTTGATCTTGTCGACGATATGCGGGCGGCCCTGCGCCACCTTGTTGACCTCGGTCAGCGCCACGCCATTGTCGGAAAGATAGCGCGCGGTGCCGCCGGTCGCGACAATGTCCATGCCGAGTTCGATCAGCCCGCGCGCGGCTTCCAGAATCACCGGCTTGTCGCTGTCCTTGACCGAGATGAACACCGTGCCCTTGGTCGGCAGCGTCAGCCCGGCGCCGATCTGTGCCTTGGCAAAGGCCGTGGCGAAATCCTTGTCGATGCCCATGACTTCGCCCGTGGACTTCATCTCGGGGCTCAGCACCGGATCGACCCCGGCAAAGCGCGCCCAGGGGAAGACCGCCTCCTTGACCGCCATGTGGTCGATATTGCGATCGATCACCGGCAGATTGGCCAGCATCTCGCCCGCCATCACCCGCGCGGCATATTTGGCCACCGGCTGGCCGATCGCCTTGGCGACGAACGGCACCGTGCGGCTGGCGCGCGGATTGACCTCGATCAGGTAAACCTGGCCGTTCTTGACCGCGAACTGGATGTTCATCAGCCCGCGCACCTTCAATCCCTCGGCGAGCAACCTGGTCTGGCGCTCCATCTCGGCGATGATGTCACTGCTCAGGCTGTAGGGCGGCAGGCTGCACGCGCTGTCGCCCGAATGGACGCCCGCCTCCTCGATATGCTGCATCACGCCGGCGATCGCGACCTCCCGGCCGTCGCAGATCGCATCGACATCGACCTCGATCGCATCGCGCAGATACTGGTCGATCAGCACCGGACTGTCGCCCGAGACCTGCACCGCGGTGGCGATATAGCTTTCCAGCTGCGCCTGGCCGTCGACGATCTCCATCGCGCGGCCGCCGAGCACATAGGACGGGCGGATCAACACGGGATAGCCGATGCGGTTGGCGACCGCGATCGCCTCCTCGCGGCTGCGCGCGATGCCGTTGGCGGGCTGCTTCAGGCCCAGCTTGTCGACCAGCTTGGCAAAGCGCTCGCGGTCTTCGGCCAGGTCGATCGCATCGGGCGAGGTGCCCAGGATCGGGATGCCCGCATCCTCCAGCGCCTGGGCGAGCTTGAGCGGCGTCTGCCCGCCGAACTGCACGATCACGCCCACCAGCTCGCCGGTCGAACGCTCGACATCGAGCAGTTCGAGCACGTCCTCGGCCGTGAGCGGCTCGAAATAGAGCCGGTCCGACGTGTCATAGTCGGTCGAGACGGTTTCCGGGTTGCAGTTGACCATGATCGTCTCGAACCCGGCGTCACCAAGGGCGAAACAGGCATGGCAGCAGCAATAGTCGAACTCGATGCCCTGGCCGATGCGGTTGGGCCCGCCGCCCAGGATCACGACCTTGCGCCGTTCGGTCGGCTGGCTCTCGCATTCGGGCTCGCCGAAGGTCGGGGCCTCATAGGTCGAGTACATGTACGGCGTCTTGGCCGCGAACTCGGCCGCGCAGGTATCGATGCGCTTGAACACCGGGCGCACGCCAAGCTTGTGGCGCAGCGCGCGCACCTCCTCTTCGGTGACGCCGCCGGTCATCGCAACCACCGCATCGCGCACCAGGCCCGATCCGCGCGCGAGGGCATGGCCCATGCCCGGCCGCAGATTGGCCGACTTGAGCGCGAGATAGGCGAGGCGCTTGTCGGAAAAGCCCATCGACTTGAGCCGCCGCATCCCCGCCGCATCGCGCGGAAGGCCATCAGCGAGCACCTCGGCCTCGGCATCGACGATCTGCTTGATCTGTTCGAGGAACCAGGGATCGAACTTGGCGACGGCATGGATCTGCTCCACGGTCATGCCCTCGCGCAGCGCCTGCGCCGCGATGAGCAACCGGTCGGGCGTCGCCTGGCTGAGTTCGGCGACGATGTCCTCGTGCGGCGCGCCGACGAGATGATCGACGAAATTGAACCCACTCAGGCCGGTCTCGAGACCGCGCAGCGCCTTCTGCACCGATTCCTGGAAGTTGCGGCCGATCGCCATCACTTCGCCCACCGATTTCATCGCGGTGCCGAGCAGCGGGCTCGATCCCTTGAACTTCTCGAAGGCGAAGCGCGGAATCTTGGTGACCACATAATCGATCGTCGGCTCGAAGCTGGCAGGCGTCGCGCCGGTAATGTCGTTGGTGATCTCGTCAAGCGTGTATCCCACCGCCAGCTTGGCCGCGACCTTGGCGATCGGGAAACCCGTCGCCTTCGAGGCGAGCGCCGAGGAGCGCGACACGCGCGGGTTCATCTCGATCACGATCAGGCGGCCGTCCTTCGGGTTGACCGCGAACTGCACGTTCGACCCGCCCGTCTCGACGCCGATCTCGCGCAGCACCGCGATGCTGGCCGAGCGCATGATCTGATATTCCTTGTCGGTCAGCGTCAGCGCGGGCGCGACCGTGATGGAATCGCCGGTGTGCACGCCCATCGGATCGACATTCTCGATCGAGCAGATGATGATGGCATTGTCGTTCTTGTCGCGAACGACCTCCATTTCATATTCTTTCCAGCCGAGCAGCGATTCCTCGATCAGCACCTCGGTGGTCGGCGAGGCGTCGAGCCCGCCGGTGACGATCTGGACGAACTCGTCGCGGTTGTACGCGATTCCGCCGCCGGTGCCGCCCATGGTGAAGCTGGGCCGGATGATCGAGGGCAGGCCGGTACGTTCGAGCACCGCCAGCGCCTCCTCGACCGTATGCGCGATGCCCGACCGCGCCGATTCCAGCCCGATCTTGTCCATCGCCTCGCGGAACTTCTGCCGGTCCTCGGCCTTGTCGATCGCCTCGGCCTTGGCGCCGATCAACTCGACATCGTATTTCTCGAGCGTACCATTGGCATCGAGCGCCAGCGCGGTGTTGAGCGCGGTCTGCCCGCCCATGGTCGGCAGCACCACCAGCTTCTCGTTCGGACGCTCGGCGCGCTCCTTGGCGATGATCTTGGCAACGATCTCCGGCGTGATCGGCTCGACATAGGTCGCATCGGCCATGTCGGGATCGGTCATGATCGTCGCGGGGTTGGAGTTGACGAGGACGATGCGATAGCCCTCCTCCTTCAGCGCCTTGCACGCCTGCGTGCCCGAATAATCGAACTCGCACGCCTGGCCGATGATGATCGGGCCGGCGCCGATGATCAGGATGCTGTCTATGTCGGTGCGCTTGGGCATTGTTTATCGTGCTCTCTTTAAAGGCGTGAATTGTGTGTCAGGGCTGCGGCGGCGCGGATCATCAATGCACCGTGCCGGTCTGGGCTTCGCAGCCCCAGCCGTCATATTCGAGGTCGAACAGCTGCTCGATCTGCAGGCACAGTTCGGTGAGCGCACGGATCGACTTTTCGTCCACCGCCTGCACCCGTTCCAGAAACAGCCAGGGGTCGCCGCCTTGTTCGTCATCTTCATGGCCAAGCTCGGTCAGCCCCAGCTCCTCCGCCGCTTCGGACAGCCGCTCCAGATTGGCCTCGGACCCGCGAAAGCTCACGTCCACCGCACGGCGAATGCTGGCCTGATCGCCATTGGCGGCCAGATTGCGCAGCACGTCCTGATCGGCGGCCCATTCCTGCTCCATGCGGACAGGATCGACGGGGGGGAGCTTGATCGTCACGCGGCGGTCGCCGGAGCCTTGAGGCTGCTCACGAACTTCTCGAACAGGTAGAAGCTGTCCTGCGGTCCCGGCGAGGCTTCGGGGTGATATTGCACGCCGAACGCTTGTCTGTCGGTGAACGCGATACCGCAATTGCTGCCGTCGAACAGCGAGACGTGCGTCTCGACGACATTAGCGGGCAGCGTTGCCGCATCGACTGCGAAGCCGTGGTTCATGCTGGTGATCTCGACCACACCGGTCTCGAGCCGCTTGACCGGATGGTTCGCGCCGCGATGGCCCTGGTGCATCTTGAGCGTGCGCGCGCCGGCGGCGAGGCCGAGCAGCTGGTGGCCGAGGCAGATGCCGAAGATCGGAATGTCGCGCTCAAGCAGGCCCTGGATCACCGGCACCGCATAGACGCCGGTCGCGGCGGGATCGCCTGGGCCGTTCGAGAG